>JASEGX010000060.1 GCA_030017815.1 Thermodesulfobacteriota bacterium
CCATATCCAATCGGTCGAAATACATTGATGCCTCACCTTTTGAACGTTACCAATTATTTTGGTATGACTATATTCGTCAAGATAGACGATGCGACGTAGGTTATTCCCTTCCATATGAACACGACCCGATTCAATTATGTTCCGCATGCCCTGCTCGCTTGTCGGCCAACACTGTCCTTTTGGGGGTCTGACTATTTGGCCCTTGTACTCTACATCAAAAACTGCCGCTTCGCTGAATGAGGCTGGCCACATCGAGACAAGGCGGAATATCCGAGTCTTTTCAGGAACGAGGGAGTGATCCGACACTTGCTCCTTGGTCATTTTCATCCGCGTTCCATCGGGCAACTCATACCATGCCCAATGAAAGTCACCTTCTACAGATTGAGGTTCATACAACGCATGGTACTTTGTGAGTTTCTTGTCTTTGCCATACCACAGAAGATAGTCGTACATGCTTTCTATAAACTTGGCGCCGAGGGGCATAGTCTTTTTCCTGAAGGGAATTATGGCTACAAAATTCCCCACCCCAAACACCTCATCCATCAACTCGCGCACATGGTGCACATTCTCATCGCTGATCTGCACAAAGACGCTACCGGATTCGGTGAGCAGTTCGCGCTCCAACAGCAGACGGTCGCGGAGGTAGGTCAGGTAGGAGTGGATGCCCAGTTCCCAGGTATCGCGGAAGGCGCGGATTTGCTCCGGCTCGGCGGTCAAGTCTTCGTCCTTGCCGTCCTTTACGTCGCGCTTGTTCACGAAGGGCTGGAAGTTCGAGCCATACTTGATGCCGTAGGGCGGGTCGATGTAGATCATCTGCACCTTGCCCGCCATGCCTTCCTTTTCCAGCAGGGAGTTCATCACCAGCAGACTGTCGCCCGCTATCAGGCGGTTGCTCCACCCGTGGGGGTGCCGGTAGAACTCGACCGCCTCCCGCAGCGGCGGGTTCTCTTTCGGCGTGGCGAAGAGGGGAAGCTGTTGTTCCGCACCGCTGCCGTTGCGCTTGCGCACCGCCTCGATGATGGTGCGCGGGTCGATCCGCTCGTGGACGTGCAGGGAGACGGTGGACACCTCGAACGAAGTGTTCTCGGCCTTGCCAGCCCAGACCAGTTGCGGGTCCAGGTGCGGATCGTAGGCATAGGTCTGCCGCTGCCCGGCGTCCGGATCGGTGTCCGGCGTCACCAGCCCGACGGGCGGGTTGTTGACTCGTTTTTTATCGGTGTGCTCGTAAGACGCAATCGGGCGTTTAGGATCGGCCTTCTTTCTTCTGGCCATGTTTTACCTCGTAGGTCTTTTCATCTTTTTCAGACACGCTCTTGCAGACGGACTTCTTCCGCGAAGCCTCGGCGCTGATCGCCTGGATCGGCAGGAAGTCTTCGATGAGTCTGCGGTCGTTGGTCATAAGGCCAATACTCTTCGTAAGGCTTGATCTACGTGTGCGATCTCAACACAATTCCCAACCACCTTGTCGATTTCTCTTTCCAGAACGGTTGCAAGATTGTCTGCCACGATTACCGAATCACTGATGATTCCCATGTGTTTTCCAAGTTCGCTGTTCTTCTGCACAAGCACCCGTGTCTGACCCGTTCTGCTGAGGTTTGATGTGATCAGGGCAATGATCTTCTGAGATAGGCCAGTATTCAGGCCATCTGCCTGAACGATCAGGGCAGGGCGCTTCTTGTAGGTTTTCAGATCAGAGTTGGGAAAGCGAACAAGGACGACATCTCCACGGCTAAAGCTCATCATAGCCCTCCATGCCTGGCGCATCCCAATCTTCCTCGAAAGTCCGCAGACGCATCCGCGTTTCGAGGGCCTGCTCGCGTGACCAGCCCAGATGGTCGATCAACATTCTATTTTCTGCTGTGCGAATCGTGACCACAGCATCACGGCGCATCTGTTCCATCAGCCATGGATCAGTCATTGCCGTAACCGAAGAACCAGCAAGTGGAACAACGAAACCGGCAACCTTGGCCATGTAGAGAAAGTCAAGGCCCTTCTCTTGGGGACGCTCATAGCTTCCACGCCAGAAACCGGTTGCCGGAGCCTGCGGTGTTTGTCCTCTATCAAGGAGGTCAATGGTACGCGTACTATTCACCTGAAAACCTCCTTTCAAGCTCTCCTTCGATCATCTTGAAGAACCAGTCATCCGTGATTTCGTGGGCCGCATCAAGCCAGCCTTCAAAGGCTTTCGGCATGTCTGGCAAATCGTCTCCGGCTGATTCCACTGTTGTTTCCCAGACCACGGCAGGTGCATTGCTTTTCTGACCTGTGGCAAACCGAATATTGATTAGCCCACGGGGGTTCTCGCACTTGAACGAGGACTGCCATGTGAAGCTGTTTGGTTTGTTCTCAACTCCGGTGTTTTGGAACAAATTATTCGGCAGCGATATGTTCAACTTCAGTTTGTCTCTCAAGAATTTAAAGACGTTGCCATCTGTGTAGTCATAATCTACTGCGTCGATGTATCGCAGGATCAGATTGGTTATTTTTAGCTCTTCGACTTTCGGGTGTGCATCGTAAAGCCTCTCAATAGCGGATAAGACACGGGGCCGAAAATCCGACCATATGTAGTCGGCGGTCGAGTTCACTGTGAAGACACCTGGACCAACCTGAACCAACGGCCATGCATTCGCCGCGACGCGAAAACGGTGCTGAACAACATAGCCTACTAATTCGTCGGGGATATTGGCGGTCGGCAGTTGTTCATGCTCTGGATAGTCCTTGAGCATGCGATCGAACAGCCTTCCCAGCAATAGTTTGTAATGCGGATCGACTTGTGGACCCGGCGACGTGCCCTGCAATTGCCATCTAACTTCCAGAATTGCTTCAACGAGCGGCTTGTTTTTTAGTTCTTTTGCCATGTTGCTACCTCACCTTTCTTGTATTAGTTCACTTGCTTCCTGCACCGCCTCTGCCGGAATCTCGTAGAACCGCGCTGCTACGATCCCTGCCTGCCGCGTTGCGGCGCAGGCAGGTCAGTTATAGGTAACATGCCTATGAATGTCAACAAAAGCAGAGAGAAGTATATTTAAGCGGACCAGCCCCGTCAAGGACAAAAGCTTTGAGCCTTAAATCAGGGCTTCCATTATAGCATCATGGATGAGCGGCCGGAAGGCCTTTATCTTTTCATTGGCCCGGCTGGGGTGGATACGGTTGGTAAGCAGGAGAATGATTATTCCTCTCTCCTGGTCCATCCAGAAAGATACACCGGTAAACCCAAGGTGGCCGACACTTTTCCGGGAAAAATACCGGCCGGCGCTTGAACCCTCTTCCGATGGGGTATCAAATCCCAGCGCCCAGGTGGTCCCACGAGGCGACCCCTGCCGTGTTAGGAAGACCGACATCAATTCGCGGCTAAAGATTCCCGTCCCTATTTCTCCCTGATAGGCCTTTAATATCATCTTAAGCAGGCCATATAACTCCTCTGCCGTGCCAAACAGACCGGCATGACCGCACACCCCGCCCACGGCATAGGCGTTGTCGTCATGCACCTCGCCGCACAAGACCTTTTTGCGCCAGGGACACTCCTCTGTGGCCGCTATCACCCCGGGATCAGGTAAGCTGCGGCTGTTAAGAGGCCGAAACCCGGTAAAAACCAGACCGAGCGGCCGGTAAATCCTGGCCGGGACAAACCCATCCAGTCCCTGTCCGGAGGCCTTCTCAATTATCCATTCGAGCAGCATGAACCCCAGGTCGCTGTAAAGGGCCGCTTCCCCGGGGACAGCAGCCAGAGGTTCATCCAGGAGCCACCCGCGTAATATCTTTTTTCGTTCCCCCGGGGGATAAGCCCTTAACCGCTCAAAATAAGGTTGATAGGCAGGCATACCCGAGGAGTGGGAAAGAAGCTGTCTCAAGGTAATCCCCGCCTTGGGATTATCCCGGCCAAGACCCAGAATATCCCCTATTTCTTGATCGATCTTCAGCTCACCATTGGCCACAAGGGTCATAATCGCCATAGTGGTAGCCAGGGGTTTGGTAAGGGAGGCCAGGTCAAAAAGCGTATTTGTGGTCATTAATTGTCTGGACGGAATAATGGAGGCATGCCCATAGGCACTATGGGATAAGACCTTGTCCTCAGCCGATATAAGGAGCACGGCGCCCGGAAAAGCGCCTTCTTCTACGGCCTGATGCATAAGAGTGTCGACTTTTGAAAAGACAGGCATGTTATCTGTTAATGCAGGCCTATTGTGTGCAAGGCTCGGCCAATTCCAGTGCCCCTTCGTATCCATCCAATCTGAACATAGCGCCAATAGGCACGCCCATATTTTCTTTACCATGCCCAAAGGGGAAACCCGCAACAATCGGGATATCCAGGTCCCGCAGGTTCTGATAGGCAAATTCCCACACCTCTTCCGGCTCGACTCCATCCGTGAATTGCCCCAGAACCAATCCGGCCAGCTTAGAAAGCCTCCCGGCGAGCTTAAGGTGGGTAAAAAGGCGATCAATGCGATAGAGTTTTTCCCCGCACTCTTCAACAAAAAGGATGCGGCCCTCCCAGGAAGGCTCGTAAGGCGTGCCTATCAGGTGAACCAGGGTAGTAAGATTTCCTCCCATAAGCCGGCCCTGCGCCCGGCCCTTCTGAATAATCTCCCGGCGCGAAGGCGCTATAATCAGAGATGACTCTCTGGTAAGGAGGTCTAAGAAGCGACGCAACCCATCATCAGAAAGACCGGGCAGTCCGGTTAACATTGGCCCGTGAAATGTAACCAGGCCGCCGGAGTCAAAGGCGAAGTTCAGGAGGGCGGTGACATCGCTAAAACCCAGGATGATCTTGGGATGGGTCTTAAATAGCGAGGCATCTATATGACTCAACATACGCAGCGTACCATAGCCGCCGCGTACACAGAGCACGGCCTGAACCTCATCATCTATAAGCGCCCCGGTAAAGAGGTGGGCCCGATGTTCATCAGAACCGGCCAGATAACCGTTTCGTTCGAATATCAAGGGATGATACTTGATTTCAAAACCCAGGGAAATCAAGACCTGCACGCCTCTATCGAAATCCTCTCTCTCAAAGGGGCTGCCGGTAGCCACCAGGGCGATCCGGTCGCCTTTGCTCAATCTCCTGGGTCTGGTTATTTCCGGATATCTAGACGTTCTGCTCATAGATGAGGCACAGCCCTTCCAGGGTAAGATAGGGTTTGACTACCTTTATAGTTCTGGATTCAGAGACGATTAGAGAAGCCAGCCCTCCTGTGGCAATTACCTTAACCGGGCTTCCAATCTCCCTTTTCATGCGGGTAACGATGCCATCGGCCATATCTGCAAAACCATAGACAATACCGGCATTCATGGCCGCTACCGTATCCTTGGCCATAACCGACCGGGGTCTGGCAAATATAGCGGCGCGGGGCAGCCTGGCGGCCTTGGCAAATAGGGCTTCACAGGAAATAAGCACACCGGGCGCAATGGCCCCGCCCAGGTACTCCCCGCGTCCCGAGATATAATCAAATGTAGTGGCGGTGCCGAAATCCACGACAATCACGCCCCCCGGATACCTGGCAAAGGCCGCTACGGCATTGACCAGACGGTCCGCCCCTAGTTCTGCCGGGTTATCTATACAGATCTCTATTGGGGACGTAATCCCCGGCCCAACTACCAGCGGCTTAACCTTCAAGTATTCCTGACAAAAAGTCTCGACTGCATAAAGCATGGAAGGGACCACACAGGAAATGGCCGCGCCGTTAATCTCAGAAATGGCTACGTTCTCACAGGATATAAGGTGGGAAAAGCTGATAAAAAGCTCGTCGGCAGTCACATTCGGGTCTGTATGCAACCGCCAGTCTCTAAGGAGACGGTCTCCTTTAAAAAGGCCGCATACAATATTTGTATTACCTATATCTATCGCCAGGAGCACAGGGCATCCCTTTCTCATTTCAAGGCCTTTTCCAGAAATAAAGCCAGCTCCTGTGCCAGGGACTCTATCTGATCCTCTCTTTCCCCCTCCACCATCACGCGGACTAATGGCTCTGTGCCGGAGAAACGTACCAGAACCCGTCCCCGCCCTCCAAGCTCACGCTCTACCGCGGCCAGCTTTTTCTTAAAGCCATTGATTTCATCCAGATTTTTTCTCACACTTACCCGCATATTTATCAGCTTCTGGGGATATGATTCCATAATCTTCGCCAACTCGGAGAGGGGACGGCCGGTCTTACAGATGATCTCCAGGAGCTGCAGCGCCGCCAATATGCCGTCGCCGGTAGTGATATGGTCGAGAAAAATCAGATGTCCGGATTGTTCGCCCCCAAGGTTGTACCCACCCCTGACCATTTCTTCCACCACATAACGGTCACCAACCTGGGTACGGACAAGGTTGACCCCCATATTCCTCATGCACACCTCGAGCCCCATGTTACTCATGACCGTGGTAACTAAGGTCTTTTTGCGTAATTTCTTCTCCTTGGCCATCATAGAGGCACAGATGGCCATAATATGGTCTCCGTCAACCTTATTCCCTTTTTCATCCACAAAGATGACGCGGTCTGCGTCTCCGTCGAGGGCGATCCCCAGGTGAGCGCCCTGTTCCCGGACGCTATTTTGTACCAACTTTGTGTCGAGGGCCCCGCAGCCACGGTTGATATTCGTCCCATCCGGGTTGACTCCGATCAGGGTCAGGTCGGCGCCAAGCTCGCCAAAGACGATTGGAGCCACTTTATACGCCGCCCCATGGGCGCAATCAAGTACGATCCGCAGGCCATCCAGGCTATAAGCTGAAGAAAACGTGTTCTTGAGAAAGACGATATAACGCCCATTGGCGTCATCGATGCGGAATGCCTTACCCACCTCATCTGCCGTAGGCCTCAAGGAGTCAATTTCTTTGGAAAAAATAAGGTCTTCGATTTTTTGTTCTGTGGAATCTGGAAGCTTAAACCCGCTGCCGGCAAAAAATTTTATTCCGTTATCCTGAAAGGGATTATGAGAGGCCGAGATAACGACCCCGGCGTCAGCGCGCATATTCTTGGTAAGAAAGGCTATGCCGGGGGTCGGGAGCGGACCGACCAGGAGCACATCCACCCCCATGGAACATATACCGGCGGCAATGGCATTCTCAATCATATACCCCGAAAGCCGCGTGTCCTTTCCAATAACTATCCGGTGTCGCCGGTTTTTGTCTTTAAATACATAGGCTGCGCCGCGCCCCAATTGCATGGCTATTTCCGTGGTCATGGGGTAAATATTGGCTACACCGCGCACGCCGTCTGTGCCAAAGAGCTTACGCATATATCACCTGTTACTTCTTCAAAATAATTACTCTGACCGATTTCGGCTCAGCCTTCTCTATCTCTACACCTGACGGGGCTTCAATGACAGGCCGCCTCAAATACGTGCCGGGACGCAGCCCCCCCAATTGCACCACAGCACGGATATCCTGTTTCCGGGCCGCATTTCGCAGCACACTCACCGGTCCCTGCATTGATACTTCTATATTACGGGGGTCAATCTTATACCCATAGGCCGTCCCCGCACCCTCCACAGGTATAACCAGGCTCTTCCGTATAATCTTTTCCTCAACCTGTATATAAGCAGTCACCTGCGGCTCACCCACTACCCTCAGGTGATACATGCGCAGGTCGAGACCTGCCACAGTTTTCGTGGTTACACTAAGTCCTGAAATATCAATGGGCTGGGTCAAGACCTTTTTTACCTTAGCCACTTCCCTGGCCGCACCGGACAAAACTACTTTAGCCGGTTTAAGTTCCACTCCCTTTAGTTCATAATCAGCGGCTACTGCGCCTTTTAATACGGCCTCAACCGGCGCTTCCCGCCGGGCCAACGACTCCAGTACCAGGTTCACCTGAGAAGGATGAATACGTGTTACCTGGACCTCCATCGGGAGATGGATACCTTTGGGAGTAATATGCAATGTCATCTTTCCCGGTGTGGCCTTAGCCAAATCCACCACATGGCTAAAACGCCGGGTGACCAGTTCACGCACCAGACTACGCGGCCCATAGACACGCACATCAATCGTGCCGTTAAACTCATTGCTGATAACCAGATCATCGGGCATGTTAACCAATTCCAGGGGGACACTAAGACTTACCTCGGCCTTTTCCTCTCCAACCACAAAGAACCACAAAAACAGGGCAAACGCCAGGGCTAAGAGCTTAAGCCCGATATTCTTTCTCCAGAATCTCTGTGTCTTACCGGCCTTCATTTTTTAATCTTTGTACCCATGAGTTTTTTCCACCACTGCCTGCCGTCCTTTTCCTCTCTCCAGATACCCTGAAGCATATTCCTTAAGGTCGCAGCGTCGAGATCGCGCGTTATTTTGCCGTCAATAGCCACGGAAATGGTACCGGTCTCCTCCGAGACCACTACTACCACCGCATCGGTATGCTCGGTCAGACCAACTGCAGCCCGGTGCCGCGTACCCAGTTTTTTGCTCAGGAAAGGGTTGGTGGAAAGAGGCAAAAAACACCCCGCATGCGAGATGCGGCCATTACGAATCACGACCGCTCCATCATGTATGGGTGAGGTCGGATAAAAGATGCTCAAAAGGATCTCCCGGCTGACCCGGGCATCGATGGGCACACCGGATTCCAGGTAATCCTTCAGGCCGGCCTCCCTCTCGAGGGCTATTAATCCACCAATTCCCTTATTCGAAAGCGATACAGCCGACCGAACCACCTCTTCCAAAATCTGCAGCGTGGCTGTATCTGCTTTTAGAAATGGGGTACGGCCGACCTGCATTAAGGCCCGACGAATATCATCCTGAAAGATGATGACTACTAAAAGAAAAAAGGAACTTAAAAAGGTGCCGAGCAGCCAGTGCAGGGTTTGCAGTCCCACCTCGCGAGCCATGAAATAGAAAACAACCAGAATAGCCAAGCCGGCCACCATCTGCACGGCCCGGGTACCGCGAATAAAAAGGATTATCTCATAAATAATAAAGGCTACCAGCAAGATGTCCAGGACATCCTGCCAGCGCAATGTAGTCAAATATTCAATCATTTTCTTGCGTGCTTTCTACCATTATAGCTAATGGCTGACTGCCGTATGCTGAACGCTGCCCTTTCTGATGGCCTCAACTATGCGCACCGTGTGTACGGCAGAGCGCACATCATGTACCCGCACTATATGCGCGCCCTCCCAGACACCCACAGCCACTACGGCCTGTGTAGCCCCATCCCTTTCCCCAACGTCGATATCCAATATCTTGCCGATAAAACTCTTGCGTGACGGTCCTATCAGAATGGGCCGCCCCAGTTCCTGAAAAGCAGAGATAGACCGAAGAAGCATTAAGTTGTGATCCGCGTTTTTGCCAAAGCCGATGCCGGGATCGACAATAAATCTATCTCTATCAATCCCCATTTTCCCGGCCCAGGCCATGCGTTCACGCAAAAAAACCATTACCTCCCCCACCACATCGTCATAATAAGGTCTTGCCTGCATGTCTTGCGGCATTCCCTGCATGTGCATGAGAATGGCCGGAACCTGATGTTTGAGAAGCACCTCAACCATGGCCGGATCATAGCGCAGCGCCGTAACATCGTTAACTATGTCCGCGCCGGCAGAAACGGCTGCGCCGGCTACTTCGGCCTTATAAGTATCTATAGAGAGCAGGACATCCCATCGCCTGCGGATAGCCTCTATCACAGGCACAACCCGGGACAGTTCTTCCCGGGCGGAGACAGGCTGCGCAAAAGGACGGGTGGATTCTCCGCCTACGTCAATGATGTCCACCCCGGCCCCGATCATATCTTCCGCGTGCTTAAGGGCCGCATCCGGCGCCGTATAGCGCCCGCCGTCAGAAAATGAATCCGGCGTGACATTAAGTATGCCCATTACATAGGTCTTTACACCAAAGGACAGCACCCTGCCCTTGCAGACCAATGTCAAACCCTCTTCATCCATGATAACCAAGAGACACCCGGATACTTTAACTTATATAAGGAAGGTTCCTTACTAAGCGGATATGGCGTTAAGCCGCTGTTGGCTCTCTTCTTCCGTTTAACCCTAAAATTTTGTCGATGTCTCCCGCATCCAGCGACTCCCGCTCCAATAAAGAGCCGGCCAGTTTGTGCAGGGACTGAATATTCTCATGGATAATATCCTTGGCACGTTGATAACTTTCCATTACCAGCCGCCTAATCTCCCCATCAATCCGGACCGCTGTTGCCTCGCTATAATCCTTGTGTTGGGCTATTTCCTTACCCAAAAAGATATGCTCTTCCTTCTTGCCAAAAGAGAGCGGTCCCATCTCTTCGCTCATACCCCAGTTACAAACCATCTTACGCGCCAATTCGGTAGCCCGTTCAATATCATTGCCGGCTCCGGTAGTAAACTGTTTTAAAACAAGCTCCTCGGCCGCCCGTCCTCCCTGGAGAATGACGAGATTATTAATCAGATAGTCCTTTTGATAGGTATGCCTCTCATCGATGGGTAGTTGTTGGGTAAGGCCCAGGGCCCGGCCGCGGGGAATGATGGTTACTTTATGGATGGGATCAGCCCCGGGCAGGAGTTTAGCTACCAAGGCATGGCCGGCTTCATGATAAGCGGTTATGCGTTTTTCTTCCTCAGTGATGATCATACTGCGCCTCTCGGTGCCCATCATAACTTTATCCTTGGCCTCTTCAAAATCAGACATCTGGAGTTTTTCCCTATTTTTCCGGGCTGCGAGTAAAGCTGCCTCATTAACCATGTTTTCCAGATCCGCTCCGGTGAAGCCGGGCGTACCCCGCGCTAAGACGCTCAAATCCACATTACTATCCAGGGGCATATTTCGGGAATGCACTCTCAAAATACCTTCACGGCCGCGGACATCAGGTGTAGGTACGACTATCTGCCTGTCAAACCGCCCGGGTCTGAGCAAGGCCGGGTCAAGGACATCCGGCCTGTTGGTGGCCGCGACGATAATAACTCCCTCGTTCGACTCAAACCCGTCCATCTCTACGAGAAGCTGATTGAGAGTCTGCTCCCTTTCATCATGGCCTCCCCCCAGTCCGGCGCCCCGGTGGCGGCCCACCGCATCGATCTCATCGATGAAAATAATGCACGGGGCGTTTTTCTTCCCCTGCACAAAGAGGTCGCGCACCCTGGAGGCGCCCACACCTACAAACATTTCCACAAAATCAGAACCGCTTATACTGAAAAAAGGCACTCCGGCTTCTCCGGCTATGGCCTTAGCCAGTAAAGTTTTCCCAGTCCCCGGCGCGCCCATGAGGAGCACACCTTTGGGAATTCGTCCTCCGAGGCGGGTGAACTTCTTGGGATCCTTCAAAAAATCGATAATCTCGGCCAGCTCCTCCTTGGCTTCATCTATACCCGCTACATCGGCAAATGTTGTCTTGACATTCTGACCGGAAAGGAGTCTGGCCCGGCTCTTGCCAAAAGAAAGGGCCTTGCCGCCCCCGGCCTGCATCTGCCGCATAAAAAATATCCAGACCCCTATGAGAAGAAGCATGGGCAGCCATGAGATAATAAGTGTCCAATACCATGGCGATTCTTCCGCCGGTTTTACCGCTATTTTGACGTTAGCCTGCCGCAAAATTTTAACCAGGTCAACATCCTTTGGGGCATACGTCTTAAAAGACCGGCCATTAACATACTGTCCCTGGATGCGCTCTCCCTGCACCGTTACCCGCGACACCTCTCCCTTTTCCACCTTATCCAGGAAGTCACTATAAGTTACCTCAGTGCTATCCTCTCCCGGGCGATTAAAAAATTGAAACAAAAGGATCATTGCCAGGCCGATAACAAGCCAGAGGGATAGATTCTTATAAAACGTATTCAAAAAGTCCTCCCTGCTTTTACATTGATTATAAGCTTGCGTTATTTTCCCACGGTCTTAACGTAAGGAAAAACGCCATATTTTGCAAGCAAAATATATGCCTTTCGTCTTTTTCAGTCTAGTGAAACCCTGAGTATCTGTTCTGTCTTTTCGGTAACTTTAAACCGTTCATCAACCCGCCATCCAGGGATCCCCATAATCTGGCCGCCTCGCTCAATTATGGGGATTTTTGACCTGAGAGGCCGTGGTATTTTTTGGTT
>JASEGX010000061.1 GCA_030017815.1 Thermodesulfobacteriota bacterium
TGTCTGCTCATCGTAATGACGACGGATTTTATAGTTTTCAAAAACAGCTAATGATTTCTCCTGCATACTTATTCTCCTGCTTTGCCGCTTTCTCAAAACTTACGCCGTGTTTATCTTGCTTGGCCTGCGTCTTCTTGATATACCATTCGAAATTGTAAATTACGGCCAGCATCACCCGCTTGATTTTGTGGTATTGCGGACCTATTCAATTTTCACGGCGAACGTAGAATTAACCGATGCGGGACATGAAATCGGTTCAACGCCTGGTTGTGCCATAATTTTATTTCGACCTTTGAAATTCAATTGAGTCAGATGCAAATTCCTTGGGACGCTTAGTCTTGCCTTCCATAGCCCTTGATGGTTCACCATAAAACAGCATTTTGTCTTTTCCTTTAAATTCGATAATGCCAAAAAACAAGACCTCTTTTAAAGGGGGAAAGGAAAAATCGAAAATATCAATTTGGATAGGTTTGGTTGAGTAATCAATTGAATATTTTGCACTTGTTGAACCGGGGGCGCTTGGCGAATCAACGGTCCAGACAAGAGTATTATCCTCTTTGAAATGATATGTGATTCTTTCATTGTTGGGTGCGGTTCCGATCCATTTCCCAACAATATTTGGTGAATTCCCACAGCCTAAGGTGAGGAGCAATATCCCTATCATGGCCAAATAGTTGATGATTTGTCTGTTCATTGATTTACCGCCTTTCTCCTTTCTTTATTTGGCATACGTTTGACATGAGCAGCAGACACCAGCTTGCCAGTGTCTGCTGCTCGATGGAATGGTTAGGTGCTCTTCGCGAGCTCATTGGAAAACTCCGTTGGGCTGAAGACACGGACACCGCACTGTTTGGAAACCTCAGTCATCTTCGAGTCGCTGGTGACCAAGGGGTAGCCATTGACCCTTGCGATGGCAACGAATATGTGGTCGCTGGCCTTGATGTACGGAATGTCGGCCATTGCATACTTCTGGATGAACGGTTTGTCGATGTGAATTAGCTCGACAGGGTAGTTCATCTGACCTTGTATGGCTGGGCCGACGAAGCGCTTCTCTGCGATGAGCCTCTGGAGTGTGCATTGAACCTCGAACCATCCATGCGCAGGCATGGTGACGAGGATGGCACGACGGCGAAGGTCTTCCAGTAGAGCGAGTGATTCTGTGTGGTTGGGAGACTGAGGATCGAATGCGTCGATGAAGACGCAAGAATCTACGAGTAGCTTCATCTCTGCCTCGGGCACCTAACAAGTTATTCCACAGTTTCTGTATATCTCCGCGAGTTGAAAGGAACCCCTCTGGGGTCTCCACACGGCAAGAAGCTCTCAGCCATTCAGAACTCAGTATTTAGCTTTCAGCCTTCAGCTTTCACGCTTCCTCGCTTAGCGCAACATATTTATATTCCATTTAAAATATCCTTGACAAGCTTTTTCTAAACGCTTACTTCTTCTCTGTGTATCGTGCTACCTGCGATGTTATCGCGTTTCTGGATAACTCCGGAAAAACGAAACTCGACCAAATCGGCTTCTGGTCTGAAATCGAGCTTGAAATTATCAATAAATACGCTGGCGGTCGGCGGGAAGGAAATTGAGATTGTGGAGGGGCGGGGATGAATAAGGAGAAGAAAATAATCATTATTGCCGGTCCGAACGGCGCGGGCAAAACAACTTTTGCCCTTGAGTTTTTGCCCAAGGAAGGAAACTGTCCTGTCTTTGTAAATGCGGATCTTATCGCGGCGGGCATTTCTCCATTTATCCCCGAGAAGGCCTCTTTTCATGCCGGCAGACTCATGATCGAGGAGATCAAAAGACATGCTTTGAACGGCGAAAGTTTTGCTTTTGAAACCACGTTGAGCGGCAAGACATACGCCCAAATGATCTCCAAATGGCGGAGAATGGGCTATAAAATGAAATTGATTTTCCTTTATCTTCCGGATGTTGTGACCGCAATTGAACGGGTAAAAAATCGTGTTAAGCAGGGTGGCCACAACGTTCCGGAAAAAACTATCAGGCGCAGGTATGAAAAAGGCTGGTACAATTTTCAGCATCTTTACAAACAATTGGTGGATGCCTGGGTTCTTTTTGACAACTCAGGCGAAACGCCAAAACTTCTTGATGAAGGAGAAAAATGATGAACAAGGTCAAAATACGGATCCGAGATATTGATCTTGCAAAGGCGGAGATCGCGCTGCGACGTGCGGCTGCCAGGGCACAAAAGATTGCCGAGGAGACGCATACCCCACTGGTGGTGTATGAAGGAGGACGTGTAGTCAAAAAATTCCCCGGAAAGAAAAGGGCAAGCCAGCCAGGCTAAACGGGCTAAAACCCCTTTAAATATTTCGCAGTAACATGATACTGGCAGCAGGGACAAAGGCATGGTTTGACATTTTCAAGAATAACGTAAGATTATGATTCAGTTTACAACCTCACCACGGAAAAGATTGAGATTGTGGAGGGGAAGAGATGAGTCAAGATAAAATACTTGATAAATTACATCATATGTCTGAAATTCCCAGGCATGGAACAGGAATCAAATATTAGTTGTAAAAACAAGCACCAAATGCAGAATAACGGACAGGCTAGGGGCGCGTTGGGGAAAAAGAGGTAATATCTCTAAAGAGGTTAATATTAAAATGCGTTCTAAGGACCGGTCGATTCGATGCGCTCGTAAAGGACCGGCGTCTTTTTGGGAATTAATTGACGCGAAATTGGGGAAATAGAATCCTTATGTGAAGTTAAACGATTTTTAAACGATCTAAACAGAATATGGTTATGAAATCAATTGGTTGCATTTGTTTAAAATGAGGAGCAATCAGCCAAAGCAAAAATGCCTCAAGACCACACAGAAAGGGCTTCCAACGAACTCAAGGGAGTTCGTTACTAAATAGGATGCCGCTCACGGTATAAGTTAGCTTTTTACGAGTTCATCCCCTCATTATCCTGTCGTTAAATGAGAGAGACCTGGCTGGCCTTGCAGCTACCAAGCCTTTTCTCATAGCGAGGGGCGGCAATGCCCATTATATCCGACATCTCTTCTTTCCTGGCCAAAAAGCGGCCAAGTGATCGTCCCTTTAAAACTATCTTTGGCTTAAAGCGCAGAGAGAAAGGATTACGAAAAATACCCTTCTCCTTTATCCGGTAATCGAGATGGGGACCGGTTGCTAATCCCGTAGCACCAACATAGCCTATAGTTTCTCCCTGGTTAACCCTTATATTGGTTTTTATTCCCCGAGCAAAACGGGATAGGTGACCGTAATAAGTCTCGTACCCACCGGGATGTTTAAGAACGACCTGCTTTCCGTACCCGCCGCGCCTTCCGCGCGAAAAAACCACACCGTCGGCGGCCGCCAGAACCGGCGTCCCGGTAGGGGCGGCCAGGTCTATTCCCAGGTGCGGTCTGTTTATCCCCAGGATAGGATGTTTTCTGCTTCGGCTAAAACCTGATGTCAGGCGGCTAAAGGGTACCGGAGAGCGCAGGAAATGCTTACCAAGGGACTTGCCCTGCGCGTCGTAGTAAGCGCCTTTTTCTCCGGGGCGTGCATGATAATAAGCCTCGTAAGCGTCTAACGCTGTCTCATATCGCGCTGCCAGTATATGGCCATAGCCGACCAATTGGCCATCTTTGAAGTATTTTTCAAAGATCATGGTAAAGCGGTCTCCGGGCTGCGGTTCCGTGTTAAAATCTATGTCAAAGGCAAAAATGTCTGCAAAAGTCAGAATCAGGCGGTCATCTTCACCTGACTCACCAAAGGACTCAAAGAGAGAAGATGTTATTTCACCGGAAATCTTCACAATGTGCCTTTCTATCTCCACATCTTCCTTAAAAACGCTATAATGGCCTTTTTCCTTTTTTAAGGTGTAGATTTCTACGGGGCTTACATAATAACGGCAAAGGACCACATCGCCTACTGGAGAAAGCTCAAGTTCATACTGTACGCCAGGTTTACACCTTCGGAAGTCGATTAACTCAGACAAGCAGCCAATAATCGTATTTATTGCCTCAGCCGGTACACGGTGTTTCCTCAGAGAGTCGTAAAACGTTTCCGTCCCCCTTAAGGCCCCCGATATAATGTTAGAGACTATTTCACGGCCCGGAGAATCCTGCCCCCCGGAAGGGAGAGTCTCTGTTTTTAGGTAATTGAGTGATACAAACAGAGCACCTAAAACCACAACCCACAGGCACAGAACGGCGGCCGCAAATGTCTTTTTTATCATATTAGAGAAACCTCATAGAAAGCCGGACCTTAAGCCGTTATCTTGTAGCAGAAGCTTAATGGAATGGATTTTCAAGGGATTGACGTTGAGATTCTATAGCACGGCTTCGCGCTGAATGTCAACTCAACCAGAGTCAATTTTTCGATTCAGGTTGACGTAGCCCCTCCATTTCGTTAGGTTATGATATATAAGGTCACCGTAACGCCTTCAGCCAGTTATAGTGAATGTCATTAGTCAGTGGTCGTTTGTCATTGGTAAAAGTGAAATCTTTCCACACGTAACCAAGACCGATAACTAACGGCCAGCGACGTTACCTATAAGTCTTGGCGGCATCTTGTGAGGTTCATTGATCAAAACCAAAAACCATGTGAGGATAAATTGATGAGACGCAATATCCTGATGCTGATGTTAATCGCGATATTCTTTTTGTTCACGAGTATCTCTTGGGCGAAAATGGTCAGCATCAAATCAGACCGTGTCCGCATCAGGTCCGGCCCGGGGACAGGCTATTCCGTTCTCTATGAGGTTTTTGCCGGCTATCCACTCAAGGTGCTCAGGCAAAAGGGAAAATGGGCCAGGGTGGTTGACTTTGAAGGTGATATAGGATGGACTTATCGACCTCTTTTTTCAAATGCACGCACGGTTATCGTCTCCCAACGAGGTGGTAATATTAATATCCGTTCCGGTCCGGGGACCAGATATAAAGTAAAGGGACAGGCCGAGTATGGGGTGGTTTTCAGGTTGCTGGAGAAGAAAGGAAGCTGGGCCAAGGTCAGACATGATAATGGCCTTACCGGCTGGATACATAGAAAATTGCTCTGGGGTGATTAAGCAAGTATGCCCTCGTCATCCTCGATACAGGAGTGTAAACCTCCACCTGATAAATGCCGGTATCTTATCTTTACCGATCTCGATGGGACGCTCCTTGACCATGACACTTACGAATACAGGGATGCCCTCGAGGCCCTGAATTATATAAGGCATCAGAGAATTCCCCTTATCCTTTGCTCCAGCAAGACAAAAACGGAGATCGAGCATTACAGGAAAGAACTGGGGTTGGAAGACCCCTTTATTGCTGAAAATGGCGCGGCCGTCTTTATCCCGAAGGGGATACTGGATACCAGGGACATGACCTTTGTTGAATACAGGGATTATAAGGTCATAGAATTAGGAACGCGGTATAGCAGAATTAAAGATCTTTTTGCAGCCATCAAGGCGGAAACAGGCCTTAAGCTTTCTGGATTTTCTGAGATGTCTGTGGACCAGGTGGTTGAACTTACCGGGCTGGGTAGAGATATGGCCGCCTTAGCGCAGCAGCGTGACTACTCTGAACCGTTTCTTTTCGAAGATGCGCCGTGGCGCGTTTTAGAGGAAGAGGCCAGGCTTGCCGATTTAGAACGAGCGGCGGAAAAACGAGGGCTTAAGATTACCAGGGGAGGGCGCTTTTATCATCTGATAGGTGATAATGATAAAGGCAAGGCCGTACAGATACTAAAAAAGTTATATGAAACGGAAGGTCAGGTACTGGTCAGCGTTGGCCTCGGGGATAGCCCCAACGATTTCCCGATGCTGAAAAATGTGGATATCCCGGTTCTGGTCAAGAAAAAGGATGGGCAATATGCCCCGTGGTCAACGGTCAAGAAGGTTATTCTCGCGCCGGATGTGGGGCCAAAGGGGTGGAACAGGGCCGTTTTGAACCTCTTAAGGTAGAGGCACGGCTGAGGAGGACAATATGGATGAGCGGCGCACCATTGCCTATTTTTCTATGGAAGTGGGTCTGGCGGCAGAAATGCCGACTTATAGTGGCGGCCTGGGTGTACTGGCGGGAGACACGATCCGGTCTGCGGCCGATCTCAGGGTACCGATGGTCGCGGTAACGCTGCTTCATCGTAAGGGTTTCTTTCACCAGAGCATTGACTCAAGTGGATGGCAGAGAGAAGGGCCTGTGGAATGGGCCGTTGAGGATTTTCTGGAAGAGATGCCGCAGCGAGCCTCTGTTACCATAGAGGGAAGGGTTGTTCGTCTCCGCTCCTGGAAATATGAAGTCAACGGCGCCGGAGGTTTTGTGGTGCCGGTTTATTTTTTGGATGCTGATCTTGGGGAAAATTCTGAATGGGACAGGGCACTGTCCCATTTTCTTTATGGAGGGGACCAGCATTACCGTCTTTGTCAGGAGGTAATCCTGGGCATTGGCGGCGTAAGGATGCTGCGTGCCCTTGGGTACAACATCAGGCGTTTTCACATGAATGAAGGACACGCCAGCCTTCTTACATTGGCGCTCCTGGACGAGGAGGCAAAGAGCGCCGGTAGAGGATCGATCACCAGTGATGATATCGAAGCGGTCAGAGAAAAGTGCATATTCACTACCCATACCCCGGTTCCTGCCGGACATGATCAGTTTCCCCTTGATTTAGTGAGGCGCGTCATTGGACCCCGGGAAGACTTTTTTGACATGACGGATAGTTCTACTCAGAATTTGATCAAGCGTGTCCTTAGAAACCGCGAGAATTTCTTTGATATGAAGGACCTCCTCCGCAGCGAGGGCAGACTCAACATGACCTACCTGGCTCTTAACCTGAGCCGCTATATAAACGGAGTGGCTAAAAAACATAGTGAAGTTTCAAGGCTGATGTTCGCCGGTTATTCTATTGACGCCATAACCAATGGGGTCCATGCTGCTACCTGGGTGACAAAACCCCTTCAGGGGCTTTATGACCGATATATACCGGGTTGGAGAGAGGACAACTTCAGCCTGCGATATGCCATAAGCATTCCAAGGCAGGAAGTGTGGCAGGCACATATTCAGGCAAAGAAACAGTTGATGAGGTATGTAAATAGTCGAACGGATGCTGAGATGGATACAGATACTTTTACCCTCGGCTTTGCAAGACGCGCCACCACGTACAAAAGGGGCGACCTTCTTTTTCAGGATACCAAGAGGCTTAGAAGGATATCACTGGAAGTTGGCAGCCTTCAGGTAATCTATGCAGGAAAAGCACATCCACAAGATCAAGGCGGCAAGGAGATCATCAATCAGATTTTTCGGATGAAAGAAGCTCTTAAGAAAGACGTCAAGATCGTTTACCTTGAGAATTACGACATGGAACTTGCTAAGATGATTATCTCAGGGGTTGATGTGTGGCTTAATACTCCAAAACCACCCTTAGAAGCCTCCGGGACAAGCGGGATGAAGGCTGCTCTTAACGGGGTGCCCAGCCTGAGCATCCTGGACGGTTGGTGGATAGAGGGACATATTGAGGGAGTGACCGGATGGTCCATCGGGGAGAAAATAAAAGAAGGCGAAAAGAGCCATGACCCCTCCCAAGACGCCGCATCTCTTTACGAAAAATTGGAGAAGACCATTATCCCTACATTTTATCATAAACGAGATCACTTTATCGATGTAATGCGTTATTCCATTACCCTTAACGGATCATTTTTTAATACCCAGAGGATGATGCAGCAATACGTGCTTAAGGCTTATTTCTGATTTGTCACCGATAGCTCTTCAGAGATAAACGGACTGTTATGAGGCTATAATGGTTAACAGATTTTACTTTATTACACTGGCTTTTTTTGTCTTACTACTTGGATATCTAAGCTACCAGGTGTTAAAGCCGTTTCTGTTTCCCATAGCCTGGGCGGTTGTGTTTTCCGTTTTGTTTTACCCGGCCTATGCCTTTATCCTCAGATATATAAAATGGAAGTCCATTACATCCCTCATCGTCCTCGTTGTCATCCTGTTAATAATTATCGGCCCCTTCTCATATCTGTTTTTTTTGCTGGTAAAGGAACTGGGAGCATGGACGGAGTATGCCGAAGGCGGAAAGATTGAAGCCATCAAAGATATAACCGAACTTCCGATTATTAAGAGCGTAATGAATAAGATTACTTCCTTATTTAATATCACGGCGGATGAATTAAATAAGGCTATTATGGAGAATATCTCGCGGCTGGGAAGGGAACTGGTGGGCGGCATTACAAAGGGAGCCGGCAGCATTGTAACCGGAACCCTGGACTTTATCTTGATGGCTATCTCTATATTTTTCCTCTTGAGGGACGGCCCAGGCTTTCTTGAGAAAGTCCGTGATTATATTCCTTTTTCCGAGGAACAGAAAGACGGGCTGGTCAAACAAATAAAGGATATTCTGATATCCACCATGTATGGAGGGGTCATCGTGGCTATGGTCCAGGGAACTATGGGCGGCATTGCCTTTGCTATCCTGGGTATATCCTCCCCGGTTATGTGGGGATTTGCCATGGCCATTGCTTCGTTTGTGCCCCTGATTGGTCCGTTTGTCATATGGGCACCGGCAGCCGTTTATCTATTTATTGAAGGCCTGATATGGAAAGGGATAGCCATGGCCCTTATCGGAGTCTTCGGTATCAGCCTGATCGATAATATATTAAAACCCCTTATCATCGGTAAAAGAACAAAAATGCCCTTTCTTCCCCTTTTTTTCAGCGTCCTGGGCGGGATAAAACTGTTCGGCTTAATAGGGTTTATCATGGGGCCGATGGTGCTGGCCACTTTTGTATCCGTTATTGAGATATTCAGGAGAATGGACACCAGCTCTGATGCTTAGCCGGACTATATAATAGCCATAACCTCACGTTGTCCTGACACCACCGTTTTCGTCCTATTTAGTGTTGATCCGGAAACTGCCGTTTCTGGATTCAAGTTTTCAGCCATCAGCGATCAGCTCTCAGCTAAAAACTAAGATAAACAATATGTTAAGCTGAATGCTGATAGCTGAGCGCTCCATCCGAAAATCTTGGGTTTCCGGATGGAAACCATTTAATATTTTTCATGGGAGTGACAAATGCACTGGTATCAGCTTGGAGTAAAAGAAATATTCCAGACGCTCAGAAGCTCAGAGGAAGGGTTGACCGATGCAGAGGCCGGGGAGCGTCTTATACAGCATGGACCCAATAAACTCGCCGAGGAAGAGAGGATAAGCAAACTTAAAATTCTCTTACATCAGTTCACAAGTCCCCTGATTTATATCCTCCTCGTGGCTGCTATTGTAACAGCTCTTTTGAAGGAATACATAGATACAGGCGTAATTATGGCCGTTGTGATCCTCAACGCAATTATTGGTTATATTCAGGAGTTCAAGGCAGAGGAGAGCGTAAGGGCACTAAAGAAAATGGTGGTTCCAAAGGCAAGGGTTATCCGACGTAGCAAAGAAAAGGAGATAAACAGCGAGGAGCTTGTACCCGGGGATATTGTCCTGCTTGCATCCGGTGCCAAGGTGCCTGCCGACCTGAGATTGTTTAAAACAATGGAGTTGAGGATTGAAGAGGCCATGCTTACAGGAGAATCAATCCCTGCTGAGAAGACAGCATCGACTATAAAGGAAGATAATTTGACCCCGGGTGACCAGAGAAATATGGCCTTTATGGGGACAGTGGTGGTAAGCGGCCGGGCAAAGGGCATTGTTGTCGAGACGGGACCAGGGACAAATCTCGGGCAGATTGCTAAAGAAATGCGGGAAGTTTCGGAGATTAAGACCCCTCTTCAGGAAAAACTTGAGCGATTTGCCAAGTTAATAGGGCTTGTTGTCATAGGATTTTCGGTGGTGGTCTTTGGAGCGGGCATAATGCTCGGGGCAAAGGCATCTGAGATGTTTATGACTGCTGTAGCTACAGCAGTTTCAGCGATACCCGAGGGTCTTCCAGTAGCTGTAACCATAGCAATGGCCATCGGGGTAGCGCGGATGGCAAGGCGGAATGCCGTTATTAGAAAACTTCCTGCAGTAGAGACGCTGGGCAGCACTACTGTAATAGGTTCTGACAAGACAGGAACCCTGACCAAAAATGAGATGACCGTCAGGCTGATTTATGACGGACAGCATATATATGAAGTCACAGGAAGCGGGTATGAACCAAGGGGCGAGATACTCCGAGAGGGTATGCCCGTTGAGGCCAGGGATCTAAAGAATCTTTTGCATGTTCTGAGGATAGGGCTTCTTTGTAATGAGTCCAATATCTATGAGGAAGACGGCCAGTATAAGGTTGACGGTGATCCCACCGAGGGCGCCCTTATCGTTTCTGCCATGAAGGCAGGATTAATCCCTGAAGAGGAAAAGGAACATTACCCACAGATAGCCATAATACCTTTTGAATCTGAACGTGGCTACATGGCGACCCTGCACAGGCACAGGGGGAAGAAAATAGTCTTTATTAAAGGCGCCCCGGAGAGGGTGTTTGATTTGTGCACCGAGTGCATGGCCGGGGAGGATTTAAAGAGAAGAGATCTTTTGCGTATTGCCAATAACTTTGCCAAAGACGGTTTGCGCGTCCTTGCTATGGCCTACAAAGAGGCGCCGCATGATACAGAAGAACTCACCCACCACGATGTCGAGGGTAAGCTCATATTTGCCGGCCTTCAGGGTATGATAGATCCCCCGAGACCAGAGGCTATTGAGGCCGTGAATGGCTGTAAAAAGGCCGGCATAAGGGTAGTGATGATAACGGGCGACCATGCGGTCACAGCGAAGACGATAGCAAAGAAACTCGGCATCGGCAGGGATGAGCCTGAAGTGCTCACAGGTAAAGAAATGGAGATAATGAGTGATGAGGAGCTATTTAATAAAGTGGAAGAGGTTTCTGTATATGCGCGGGTTTCACCACAGCACAAGCTAAGGATAACTCAACAATTATTGAAACACGGCGATATTGTAGCCGTAACCGGTGATGGTGTTAACGATGCCCCGGCCCTTAAGGCGGCCCATATTGGAGTTGCCATGGGAAGGACAGGGACTGATGTGGCAAGGGAGGCATCTGATATGGTCCTTGCGGACGATAATTTTGCAAGCATTTTTGCAGCGGTGGAGGAGGGAAGGGTCGTATATGACAATATCAAAAAGGTCGCTCTCTTTCTTGTATCCTGCGGCCTTGGAGAACTGCTTGCTATCATTGCCACGATAGTGACGGGATACCCTATACCGTATATCCCTGCACAGATTCTATGGCTTAATCTTGTGACAAATGGATTGCAGGATGTTGCCCTCGCCTTTGAACCAGCGGAAAAAGGAATCCTGGGCAGGCCGCCAAGGAGTCCTAAAGAGGGTATTCTATCAAGCCTCATGATACAGAGGACTTTTTTAATGGGAATCATTCTGGCCGCAGGCACGCTGTTTATGTTTATATCACATCTCAAATCGGGAGTGCCTCTGGAGAGGTCACGCACAATAGCCCTCACGACCATGGTTTTCTTTCAGTTTTACCAGGCATTCAACTGCCGTTCAGAGACCCAATCCATTTTCAGGATGAGTCCGATGGGCAATCCCTTTCTCTTCTTCGGTATGGCGGCTGCCTTTTTTGCCCACCTTGCTGTGCTTTATGTGCCGGCCCTTCAGTGGGTTTTCAGGACGGTACCACTTACACCTTTTGAATGGATGGAGATAGGAATGGTTACTGTAACAATCATATTCGCTGTTGAGATAGATAAATGGATAAGAAGAAAAAGGGTGAGGAGTTCGTATGCATGATAAAAAGCGCAAAGAAACATATCAAATCTGGAAATCAGGAACTCAGGGAAGTACAAACCCAGATTAACAGCCTTTTCTGAATGTAGGACTGTTTCAAACACCTAATGTGTTGCCAATATGTTGAAATAGGATTGAGGGCTTTGAAATGATTGATTTCAAAAAAATATTCGGAAGAGAAAGATATTGGTAACGTTCAAAAGTGTTTACATGGTGACAATTCAACCGATGCGAT
>JASEGX010000257.1 GCA_030017815.1 Thermodesulfobacteriota bacterium
GCTATATTCGGCTCTGCACAAGGAGGTGATAGGGCGCACTCAGACTTTATTGACTTTGCTAAATTATTAGAGAACTTCTATCTTAAACATAAACAAATAAAATAGGAGAGAGAAGGGAGACAGAAGATATGAAGATCAGACCATTGCAGGACAGAATCGTAGTCAAACGTTTGGAGGAAGAAGGGAAGACAAAAGGCGGGATAATTATCCCGGACACGGCCAAGGAGAAACCCATCGAAGGGAAGGTAATCGCCGTGGGCAATGGCAAGGTAATGGAGAATGGAACGAGGGTGCCGCTTGAAGTAAAGGCGGGGGATCGCATCTTATTCGGTAAGTACTCCGGTACAGAAGTGAAAATCGATGGTGAAGAACACCTCATTATGCGCGAAGACGATGTGCTGGGTATTATAGAAAAATAAGGCGCATCAAAAAACCAAATATTAATAACAGCAAATTCAAGGAGGTTATCATGCCAGCAAAAGAGATAAAATATGATGTCAAGGCCAGAGAGGCTCTGTTGAAGGGTATAAATACCCTGGCCGATGCAGTAAAAGTAACCTTGGGACCGAAGGGACGCAACGTTATCATAGAGAAAAGCTTTGGTTCCCCCACGATCACCAAAGATGGTGTTACGGTAGCCAAGGAAATCGAGCTTGTCGATAAATTTGAGAACATGGGCGCCCAGATGGTGAAAGAGGTTGCCTCCAAGACCAGCGACGTAGCCGGGGACGGCACGACAACCGCTACCATCCTGGCCCAGGCCATTTACGCTGAGGGTTCAAAGCTCGTGGCCGCCGGAAACAACCCCATGGCTATTAAACGTGGTATCGACAAGGCAGTTGAGGCGGTAGTGGATGAACTCAAAAAAATCAGCAAGCCGACCAAGGACCAGAAGGAAATTGCCCAGGTCGGGACGATTTCGGCTAACAACGATACAACCATTGGTAACATTATCGCCGAAGCCATGGAGAAGGTAGGTAAAGAAGGCGTAATCACGGTTGAAGAAGCCAAAAGTATGGAGACCACCCTGGATGTGGTCGAAGGTATGCAGTTCGATCGCGGTTATATTTCCCCTTATTTTGTTACCGACCCGGAAAAGATGGAGGCAGTATTAAGCGACCCCTACATCTTGCTCAACGAGAAAAAAATAAGCAATATGAAAGACTTATTGCCGGTACTGGAGCAGATTGCCAAGATGGGCAGACCCCTCCTCATTTTGTCTGAGGATGTGGAAGGCGAGGCCCTGGCCACATTGGTTGTGAACAAACTCCGTGGCACCTTACAGTGTGCCGCGGTCAAGGCCCCTGGCTTTGGCGACAGAAGAAAGGCCATGCTGGAGGATATAGCCATCCTGACCGGCGGGCAGGTTGTCTCTGAAGATTTGGGCATCAAGTTGGAAAATATCTCCCTAAAAGACCTCGGAACGGCTAAACGTATTACTATAGACAAAGACAATACAACTATAGTCGATGGCGGCGGTGAGCGGTCAGCATTGGAAGGACGGGTAAAACAGATTCGCACCCAGATTGAAGAGACTACATCCGACTACGACCGCGAAAAGCTACAGGAGCGTTTGGCTAAGCTAATCGGCGGTGTGGCGGTAATAAATGTAGGCGCGGCCACTGAAACGGAGATGAAAGAAAAGAAGGCACGTGTGGAAGATGCCCTGAATGCTACCAGGGCTGCCGTGGAGGAAGGAATAGTGCCCGGCGGCGGTGTGGCTTTTGTCCGTTGCATACCGGCCTTGACCAAGCTAAAACTCCATGGTGACGAGCAGCTAGGAGTTAATCTGATCAAACGTGCTTTGGAGGAACCCGTGCGTCAGATTGCGAACAACGCGGGTTTTGAAGGATCCGTGGTGGTCGACCGTGTTAAAAATGAGAAGGATTCAGTGGGATTCAATGCGGAAACAGGTGAGTTTGAAGATCTGATTAAGGCTGGTGTCATTGACCCAACTAAAGTAACGCGTTTTGCCCTGCAGAATGCGGCCAGTGTAGCCGGTCTCTTGCTTACAACCGAAGCCATGGTGGCAGAGAAACCGGAAGAAAGGGAATCCAAGATGCCGCCTATGCCCCCGGGTGGCGGTATGGGTGGTATGTACTAAGATACAGAAACCCCGGTAACGAGCAGAAAAGCCCCGGTCATTATTCACGATGGCCGGGGCTTTTTCTTGCGAAATTTTTACCCCGGTTTGATTTTCCGTTTAACGGG
>JASEGX010000258.1 GCA_030017815.1 Thermodesulfobacteriota bacterium
TTAAATCCCTCCCAACCTCCCTTTTCCAAAGGGAGGAGAAACACTTCCCCCTTTGAAAAAGGGGGATTAAGGGGGATTTTGGCTCCTATAGCGCCTTGCTTAGGCATATTTTTCAAAAACCTAAAGTGCTACATCTTATGTAGCCTTCAGATAGCGCCCATCAGCTATGGGCCTGTCTCTGACCGCTTGCCACCCACTAATTCTTCAATCTCTTCGATCTTTTTAAGGCAGGCCTCTTCTCCCCTGTGTATTAATTCCTTTCCCATATGGAAATCTCCCCACCTGTAGCCTTCGACATCAGGATAAATAACGATGTCAGATTTATTAATGCTTTCCCGTGCCGCATGGGAAAACATTATGGAGAAGGAACGAGTGAGTACGCCTAAGATAGAAGGCCCTCTATTTTCAGGCCAGTGCTCGTTGGTACGCCTTTCTACTACCGAAGCTAATACAAAGTCGGCGCCTTTATTGACAAGTACATCCACGGGCAACGGATTGAGAAGCGCCCCATCGCTAAGCCACCGGCCATTCATATTAAATGGATTGAACATGCCCGGGCTGGATATACTGGCCCTTACGGCCTTGCTCACCGACCCCCGCTCCATAATAACCTCCTGACCGGTGGCCATGTCAACGGCAATAATACTCACCGGGATCGATAGGTCAAGAAAATCCGCACCCCCTAACATCTCTTCGAGTACGGAGAGGATGCGGTTTCCCTTTAAAACTCCACCGCCCAGCAGGGTGTAGTCGTATATATTTTTTCTTACCTGACGAGTAGTGGAGAAATAGGACAAGGCCAGTTCTATAGCCTCTTTTGCTGAACCGGTCTTGCCGTATAATGCGGCTACAAAGGCCCCGATGCTGCATCCGGCTATCATATCTATGGGGATGCCCCTTTCCTCCAGCGCTTTTAGAACGCCCAGATGTGTCCAGCCCCGAGCGCCTCCGGCCCCGAGCGCCACCCCGATCCGTCTTCTACAAATTTCGCGTGCCAACCTTCTCAGTGCAGTTCTATTTTTTTCTTCCTCCTTATATTGCCATATCTCCGGAACCTCGGCCAGATTCAGACGGGCCTTTATTTCGGTGCGGTGAAGACCTGTGTCTCCTCTTATATGGCTTGTGCCGGTCTTGATGCGCGCTGACGTAGAATCGGTGATCTCCTTAATCTGATGGAGCTTTTTTTGGGCATCGACCATATCCTCTGCCAGGGTCGGGATAAGAAAGAGAATGCAGTCAGAGAGCCTTAAGACCCGTTTGCTTACCGTATTGATTTCATGGTGGAGATCGAAAAAGACATAGGCGAAATTATTTTTCAATACTTCCATGATAGAGGATAGATGAGACCTGATTTCCGTAACGAATTTTCGATTACTCGTTTGCGGCAATTGGAAGATAGTGACACCGGCGGGGCTTTTGTACCAGGATTGCATTAGGTTAGCCCTGGTTTCCGGAGAAAAGTCTTCAATTAATCGGTTGTCCGGGCAATCGATCTGTTTCCCGCCCAGGATATGTAAGACCTGTCCACGGGGTTCGTCCAGGTCTATAAGCAGGATATTTTTTCCTGTTTCACGGGTGACGGATACCGCCAGCATAGCAGTAAAATTGGAACAACCAAGGCCGGCATGAGAACCGATGACACTATAAAAACAAGGGGTGAGCAGCGGAGTAATAAGCCCTCCAACCTTACTGAACCTGGAAGATATAACGCGGCTGATGTGTAGAGCAACCGATGGATGTTTGTACAGTAGTTCCTCAAAATCCACTTTCTTAAGTTCAAAAAGTTCGACGTCAAGGGCCGCCTTGACTGTGGCCATCCTTGGTTCCCCGGTGAGAATGGCCCGTTCACCGAAAAAATCGCCCCGGTGTAATTGGGCAATAAGGTTATCCTGCCCGTCCTTCCTTACGTAAACGCCAACCATGCCGGACTTGATTATGAAAAGTGAATCTCCCGGATCTCCTTCCCGGCAGATTATCTCACCTTTTCTGGCCTGGAGCCTTTTGAACCGTTTTGCTAAATGGAAGAGTTCCTCTTCCGGGAGAAACGCCAGGAAATCCACCCCGGGAAGTGCATAAAAAATTTCTATGTTATTAGAGGCCAGTTCTTCCATGTTGCATGGTTTCCGTCCGGAAACAATCGTTCCCGGTTTTGTGCTTTTAGCCTTCAGCCTTCGGCTTTGATCAAAGACCAGCACATGTTTATCC
>JASEGX010000062.1 GCA_030017815.1 Thermodesulfobacteriota bacterium
AGTAAAAAGCTCCAGTTGCAAGGCGCGCAAATCCTGAGGAATGAGGCGTACTTATGGCTACGTCGCAGTGACGAAGGATGCAGCGCAACGCAGCAAATGGACTTTTTACGAAGTCGTCAAATATGTCCTTGCCGGAATATGTCTGCCGGGTCAGCTAAAAACATCCTCATAGTAGCCGGAGAGGCCTCCGGTGATATGCACGGGGCCAATCTGGTCCGGGCCGTGCGTGATATTAATCCCGAAATAGATTTTTGGGGGCTGGGCGGGGAAAAGATGCGCGAGGCCGGGGTTAAAACACTCCTTGATTCTACCCGGTTGGCGGTAGTAGGTATCTCCGAAGTATTCGCACATCTATGGCAGATTGTTCAGGCCCAGCGTCTTTTACGAAAGGCCATGCGTGATAAGCGGCCGGATCTGGTTATACTCATTGACTATCCTGATTTTAACCTCCTTTTAGCGGCCAAAGCCAGGGGTCTGGGGATTCCGGTTATGTACTATATAAGCCCGCAGGTCTGGGCCTGGCGCAGCGGGCGGATCAAAAAGATAAAACGGCTTGTAAATAGAATGGTGGTCATCCTCCCTTTTGAGGTAGAGTTTTACCGCAGGCATCAGATGGAGGTGGATTTTGTCGGGCATCCACTTCTGGACGTGGTTAAACCGGCTTTTGAAGAGGGATATTTTTATAAACATTTTGAGATTGACCGCAGCCGGCCTGTTGTTGGTCTCTTTCCCGGCAGCCGGTTGCAGGAGGTAAAGAGACTTATGCCTTCTATTATGGACGCAGCCGGGAGATTGGAAGAAAAGATCCCGGGCATCCAGTTTGTCCTGCCCCTGGCTCCAACTATCGATAGAAGATGCGTTGAGGCCTTTATTCATCCAACCGGGCTTAACATTAAGGTTATTGAAGATGGGACCTATGATACTATGAAGGCGGCTCGTGCCGTTATCGCCGCTTCGGGTACGGTAACCCTGGAGGCGGCTATCATAGGTGTGCCCATGATAATTGTATATAAGGTGTCAAGATTGAGTTATCTTGTGGGAAAAATAATGGTAAGGGTATCCCATATTGGCCTGGTTAACCTGGTGGCCGGTCGAAGGATCGTCCCTGAACTGGTTCAGGAAGAGGTTAACGGCCGGAGGATAGCGGAAGAGGTTCATAAAATTATAGTTGATGAGAAGTATTCCCGGACTATGAAAAATGAACTTGAAGGAGTGAAAAATAAGCTTGGCGGGCCGGGTGCATCTGCTCGCGTGGCGGAAATTGTATGTCAATTTATAAACGCCTATTAAATTTGATCGTTCCTTACTGGAAGAGAATGGCCGTAGCCATGATCTGCATGGTGGGAGTAGCCCTTCTTACTTCAGCCACGGCCTATGTAGTAAAACCCATGCTGGATGAGGTCTTCTTTAAGAAAGACATGACCATGATCCATTTGATTCCGCTGGCCATAGTTTTCCTTTTCTTGAGCAAAGGTATTTTTTACTACGGTTATTTTTACCTTATAAACTCCGTGGGACAAAAGATTGTGGCGGATCTCAGGGAAGCGGTATACAGGCACTTAAATAGCCTGTCCCTATCCTATTTCCATCGTACGCCGACCGGAGTCCTTATCTCACGAGTTCTAAACGACGTAGGCATGATTCAGGGTGCGGTTTCAAATGTCGTTGTCGGCATTTTAAAAGATACTTTTACTGTAATCGGATTGACTTTTGTTATCTTTTATCAGGACTGGAGATTGGCACTTATAGCCATGACGATATTTCCTGTCGCAGTAATTCCTATCGTTAAATTCGGCAGAAAACTGCGTAAAATCAGCACCAAAAGCCAGCAGATTGTGGGAGATGTAACTGTATTACTGCATGAGGGTATTACCGGCAGTCGTATCGTAAAGGCTTTTACTATGGAAGAGTATGAAATCAAGAGATTCAGAAAGCAGATTAAAAGACTTTACGACATCATTATGAGCGACGTCAAGGTAAAGGCTGTCGCCCATCCCCTTATGGAACTATTGGGTGGTATTGGAATTGCCTTTATAGTGTGGTATGGGGGCTTACAGGTCATAAAGGGCACCTCAACGCCGGGTACGTTCTTTTCTTTTCTAACAGCCATGATAATGCTATATGAACCGGTGAAAAACCTCAGCGGCGCCAACAGTGCGATACAGCAAGGGGTGGCGGGTGCTATCCGGGTCTTTGACCTGTTAGATACTCCCCCTGAGATAAGAGACAAAGAGGGTGCTGTAGCGCTACCGCCTATTAAGCGGCATATTGAGTTTAAAAATGTATCTTTTAAATATGACGAGGCAGTTGTACTCAAGGACACAAATCTTAAGGTGAAGACCGGTGAAATCCTGGCCATTGTGGGCATGAGCGGTGGAGGTAAGACTACACTGGTCAATCTCATCCCGCGATTCTATGATATAACCGATGGCGCAATTTCTATTGATGGCATAGACATCAGAGACGTTACCATCTCTTCCCTCCGTTCCCAAATAGGCATAGTGACCCAGCAGACGATCCTCTTCAATGACACGGTACGTAACAACATAGCCTATGGCGACGTCAGGAAGTCTGAAGGGGAGATAATAGAGGCCGCCCGTGCCGCCTATGCCTACGATTTTATCAAGAGGTTACCTCAGAGATGGGATACCGCAATCGGTGAACAGGGCGTCAGGCTCTCAGGTGGCGAAAGGCAGCGGATTTCCATCGCCAGGGCGCTCCTTAAAAATGCGCCTATTTTAATTCTGGATGAAGCCACATCTTCTTTGGACACTGAGTCTGAACTTGAGGTGCAGAAGGCCCTGGATAATTTGATGCAGGGAAGGACCACCTTGGTCATTGCCCATCGGCTTTCCACTATTCGAAATGCTGACCGGATTATTGTCATCAAGGATGGCGCCATTGTGGAAGAAGGCAAACATGATGAGCTTTTGGCTTTGGGCGGCGAATATCGTAAATTACACGATATGCAGTTCCGGGATGAGTTGGATATTGCCACAGAGACGGATATCACCACAGAGAACGCAGAGGGATAAAAAGTTTTCAGCGGTCAGAGACCGTTAGTTCGCTGCGGCGAACTAAACGTTCGAACGACTCGAACATCTCGAACGAGGAGATAGCTGATAGCTTGTAACATGTTCACATTATATAACGTCTTACAGTTAACTTTTATCTTTATATTCCTGCCATTCATCCTGCTTAAAATAGCTTTTACACCAAAATATAGACAGAGGATTTTAAACCGGCTGGGGCTGCACCTTCCTTCTATGGATGCGGTGGATGACTCCGGCCCCAGGATATGGATTCACGCCCTGTCCGTGGGCGAGGTGATGTCTTCGATAGCCCTGGTCAGGGAGATACGGCGGCGATTTCCAGATTGGGTGATAATTTATTCAACCTCCACGGCCACAGGCGCGGGTATCGCACGGCAAAAACTCGGTGATATGGTCGATTACCTGATTACTTATCCCCTCGACCTGTTCTGGTCGGTGCGGCAGGTAGTTAAAGGCATCAGGCCTGACCTTTTTGTCCTGATCGAGACGGACCTGTGGCCTAATATGCTGGGCGCGCTTTCACGTCGTCCTGCTGAACGGCCGTATATCAGACACCTCTTTTAATAATTATAAAAGATTGGGTCTGTTTTTCCGCCCTCTGTTTTCGTTAATAGACTGTTTTGCCATGCAATCACTTGAGGATAAAGAAAAGATGGTGAGGCTTGGAATAAGTCTCCAGAAGATATATAGGATCGGTAACCTGAAATTTGATCAGGAGGACGTGCAGGTCGGAGAAAAGGAGACCGGGGAGTTAAGACATATTCTGCATATACCCGCTGAAAGTAAGGTTTTTATCGCCGGCAGTACCCACGCAGGGGAAGAGAAAATAATTCTTTCGGCCTATGGTAAGTTAATCCTTACTTATCCTGATCTCTTTCTCTTACTGGCTCCACGAAACCCGGGGCGGGCGGACGAGGTGAAGAGGTTAGCCCAATCTGCCGGTTTTGATACCTATAAAAGGACTGAACTCCCGGGGTTACCGGAAAATAACAAGGCGCAGCTAGTTGTTCTTGATACCCTTGGGGAACTTTCGAAATTATATGCCCTGGCTACGGTAGCCTTTGTCGGCGGGAGTCTGGTGCCGGAACGCGGACATAACGTCCTGGAGGTCGCTGCCCATGCCCGACCGGCCCTGTTTGGCCCACATATAGAGGATTTTAAAGAGGTAGCCACAGCCCTTATAAAAAGGGGCGGCGGCTATATGGTAAACAACGAAGATGAACTTGTAGCTGCACTCAGACTTATTTTGGCTGATTCTTCCCAGGCCCAAAAGGCAGGAGGGATGGCCTTTCAGGTGATTGAAGAAAATAGAGGAGCAGTGAGCAGGGCTGTTGACCTCATTTCTGAAAGCATAGGTGAGCAGGGTTTCGCTGGTAGAAATTATAGTTAACGCATAAATAAGCCGTCCCTTTGCTGTCATTGCGAGGAGCAAAACGACGTGGCAATCTTGTTTTGAGATTGCTTCGCTACGCTCGCAATGACGTTTTTTGACTGAAACGGTTAGATTGTAACTTGGAATGAACAGACAATACTATGTTTATATTATGACGAACAAACGTAATACTGTTCTCTACACAGGTATGACCAACGATCTGAAAAGAAGGGTCTTCGAACACAAAGAAAAACTGGTCGACGGATTTACAAAGAAATACAACATTACAAAACTGGTTTACTATGAGGTACTTGAGGATCCTGAAAATGCCATCTTGAGGGAGAAGCAGATAAAAGCTGGGTCAAGACAAAAGAAAATCGACCTGATTAACAATAAGAATAGGGAATGGTTGGATTTGTATGAGGAAATATGAGATTGTTTTGTCGTCTGCCTAGGCGGACTCTCTATTTTATTTTGGACAGATATGAATGAACCCGAAACTCGCAACCCGCAACCTGCTTGTAACAATGCTTAATTATCTCTTATCACCCCTTGGCTATCTATACGGCCAGGTCATGAGATTGAGATCAAGGTTTTATGAATTTGGTCTTTTTAAGACCCGAAGTCTGGCCTGCCGGGTCATCAGCATCGGCAACCTGACACTGGGGGGTACGGGAAAGACCCCCCTGACTATATGGCTGGCCAGATACCTAAAGGGCAAGGGTCAAAAGGTTGCCATAGTGAGCCGTGGATACAGGGCAAAGAATAAAAGGCCGGTGTCCATCGTTTCCGATGGGCAGCGCATTCTTCTTGGTCCGGATGAGGCTGGAGATGAGCCGTTCATGATGGCCAGAAATCTCCCGGGAGTACCACTCCTCACAGGTAAAGAGCGATTTTTAGTCGGGATGAGGGCCATAGAAGATTTTAGCCCTGATGTGGTCTTGCTTGACGATGGCTACCAACACCTGGGATTGGACAGAGATCTAAATCTCCTGCTTCTTCGGACGGTCAAACCCTTTGGAAAAGGGCGTGTATTTCCGGCCGGTACCTTACGCGAACCGCTTTCAGCGCTTAAGCGTGCGGATGCCTTTATTTTGACCTATGCGGAGGAAGAGGCTGGGTCTGTCATGGAGGAACAACGGCTCTTTTTGCAAGAAAGATTCCCGAACAAACCGGTTTTTGTAAGCTATTGTAAGCCGATTTCATTTTATTTATTAAATGAAACACACATGTCATACAGCGACACAAAGGACAATGAAAATAATCCCCCCTCACCCCCCTTTACTAAAGGGGGGCACCCGTTAAGTCCCCCTTTGAAAAAAGACGGGAACTCATCCATTCCCCCTCTGGGAAAAGACGGGAACCACCCGTCAATTCCCCCTTTGAAAAAGGGGGGAGACCAATTAATTCCCCCTTTGGAAAAGGGGGATACAGGGGGATTTTCAGATGAAAAGGCATCACATAACCTATCAGAACTAAAAGGAAAGAAGGCCCTTGCCTTTTGCGGCATAGCCCACCCCGACTCCTTCCGGAAGACGCTGATTCATTTAGGTGTTGATCTGGTTGATTTTATGGCTTACCGTGACCACTATGATTATCATAGGAGTGACATAGAAGAGATCGAGGGGAACGCCGCCCGGAAAAGCGCGGATTGTATAATCACTACAGAAAAAGACGCTGTTAAAATTGAAAAACCGATTGAATTAAATATCCCCGTTGGAGTATTAAAGACAGAATTTATCTTTGAATCTGATTTTGTGTCTTTTATTGATGAGTGTATGGGTATCTAATGCAATTAAAGAAAGATAAAGACATCAAAAACATCCTTATCCGATCCACCAACTGGGTTGGCGACGCCATAATGACCACCCCGGCCATTCAGGCCATCCGGCAGAATTTCCCCAATGCGAAGATAAGTATCCTGGCCAAACCCTGGGTCAAAGATGTCTTTGCGGCCAATCACTGTATCGATCACATTATTGTCTATGACAGTATGCACAGGCACAAGGGTTTGCGTGGGCAGGTACGTATGGCCAAGGAATTGGCTGAACAAGGCCTTGACCTGGCTATTCTACTGCAAAACGCTTTTGAAGCGGCCTGGCTGGCCTATTTGGCGCGCATCCCAAGGCGTGCCGGTTATAATACGGATGCACGGAGTCTTCTGCTGACACATAGCGTACCCCTGAAGAAAGAGACAAAAAAGATACACCAGGTCTATTACTACCTCCGTATGCTGGAAGGCCTGGGCCTGGAGGTGGATCAAAAGCCGCAGCTTTTTTTAGAACCAGCGCCTGATGATATCGCTTGGGCACGGAAGGCGCTCCTCCCTCTAATTCCCCCTTTGAAAAAGGGGGATACAGGGGGATTTTCAGATGAAAATAAACTGATCGGCATTAACCCGGGCGCTGCCTATGGCCCGGCCAAAAGGTGGCTGCCGGAACGTTTTGTGGAATTGGCCAGGATGCTTACAAGACAGGCGGATGCTAAGGTAGTTGTTTTCGGGACTAACGCGGATAGAAAAGTGGGGGAGGGGGCTTTAGCAACAGCCCCGGAGCGCGTGATTAATATGGCAGGGAAGACCACCCTGGGACAGGCTATGGCCTTAATGGTTCGTTGCCGGGTCTTCATTACCAATGATTCAGGCCTGATGCACGTAGCCGCGGCCCTGCATATTCCCCTGGTAGCCATCTTCGGCTCTACCAATCCGGTGACTACCGGACCATTTTCAGACCGGGTCGTGATCGTGCGCAAGGATATAGATTGCAGCCCTTGCCTGAAAACAGTCTGTCCGGCAGACTTTCGCTGCATGAAAGAGATTATGCCGGAAGAAATTTATATGGCTACCCTGAGAATGTTAGAGAGGTATAGAGATTGAATATTGGTGTCTTTCTGGACAGAGACGGGACCGTTAATGAGGAGATGGGTTACATCAATCACCTTTCGCGGTTTCAGATGCTCCCGCGTGCGGCGGAGGCTATAAGGCTCTTAAACAAGAACGGCTTAAAGGTAGTTGTGGCTACCAATCAGTCCGGCCCGGCCCGGGGATATTTCCCGGAGGAGTTGATCGGTACAGTGAATAACAAGATGATAGACATCCTGAAAGAACAGGACGCGCGCCTTGATGGAATCTATTACTGCCCGCATCACCGGGAGGCGGTTGTTCCTTCTTACCGGGTGGTCTGTGATTGTCGCAAGCCCAAAACCGGCCTGTTAAAAAAAGCGGCTCAAGAGTTGGCTATTGATCTCTCGAAATCTTATGTGGTAGGCGACCGCTTCCTGGACATAGAACTTGCCCATAACGCCGGGGCCAAAGGCATCCTGGTGATGACCGGTTACGGCAGAGGTGAGTTGATGTATCTGGATAACTCAAGTCCTATAAGGCCGGATTTTGTGGCCGAAGACCTGTGGGCGGCAGCCGACTGGATTCTCCAGGACATATTATCTCACCGCAAAGCCGCAATGAAAGACCTGAAGTGATAAAAGAAGAAGATAATAAAGTATTCACCGCAGAGCCGCCAAGGACGCAAAGTTTTTTCTTTGATAATAATATGTTGTCTTCGCGGTCTTTGCGCCTTTGCGGTGAAACATGAATATCCTCATCGTCAAATTAAGCGCTATCGGCGATGTAGTTCATTCTCTGCCTGTCCTCTACGCATTGCGTGAGAAGTTCCCATCAGCCCAGATTAGTTGGCTGGTAGAGGAAGCGGCTTCCAGTTTGCTCCATGAACATCCTTTACTGGATCGCCTGATTGTGTCAAAACGCAAAAGCTGGCTTAAGGCCCTCGGCCACGCCGGTGATAGAAAAAGGGCTATAAGCGAGATAAAATCATTCATTCATGAACTAAGAGATACTGAATACGATATCGTTCTCGACCTGCACGCTCTTTTGAAAAGCGGGCTATTGATCTTCCTCGCGCGGGGCAAGCGAAAAATTGGCTATGCCCGGGGAGATGAAGGCAGTTCTGTTTTTTTGAACGAAAAAGTCCCTCCGTATGATATCGAAAAACATGCTATTTTGCGGTATATGAATTTAGCAATTCACCTCGGCGCACAGCCAGATGGTTATTACTTCCCCATCCCTATTTCGGATACGGATAAGCAGTCAATTAGACAGATACTCAAACAAGAAAGAGTCGAGGGGTCTTTTATAACCATAAATCCTATGGCCAAATGGAAGAGCAAGCTCTGGGATAAAAAAAGGTTTGCCCTGCTGGCCGATCATTGTATAAGGGAATTTAAACTCCCGGTTATTTTTACCGGCGGCAGAGAAGATGACGCTGAGATTCAGTCAATTATGGAACAAATGCAGGAGAGGGCGGTTAATCTTTGTGGACGAACCAACTTAAAGGAGCTGGCTCATCTCTACAGCCTGAGTCGGGTGATGGTGACGACCGATACCGGCCCCATGCACATTGCTGCAGCCGTGGGGACGCCGGTAGTAGCCCTCTTTGGCCCTACTGCCCCCTGGCGCACGGGACCATTTGGGGATGGTCACGTAGTTATCAGAAAAGAGCTCCCTTGTAGTCCCTGTTTTAAAAAGAGATGCGACGAGCCCCGATGCATGGAAGAAATAACTGTTGATGAGGTCTTACAGGCGGTTGTTATCCAGACCAGCGGCCGGGGGAATCAATAAGAGTTATACATTGACGAAAATCGATATTACAAAATATAAGGCCGGCTGGGAGAAGGAAGCCCGGCGGGAAAGCGCCGAAAACGAGGCAGCGAGGGCTCGGGCTATGCAGATAGCCTCAAAGTTAAGCGATATACTGGTCAGCCATTACCCGGTCCGCAAGGTTATCCTTTATGGCTCGGTTCTTGAGCCAGGCCGGTTCAAAAAAACCTCGGATATAGACATAGCTGTAGAAGGTCTTCCCAAAAAACATTACTTTGAGGCTCTCGCCTTCCTGATGGAGGTCAGCCCTTTCGAGGTTGATTTAAAGCCATTAGAGGACGTGAGTGATCTGTTGCGGCAGCGCATAGCAAGGGGAAAGGTGCTTTATGAAAAAGGAACGAATAGCTGATCTGCTGGCAGAAATCAACGATGAGCTTTTACTCCTTGACAAGCTTATCCGGGATATAGGGAATGTGAGTAAAGTAATCCCCGCAGATAAAGAACAGAAGGCAGTCTATGAAGAAAGCCTGGCGTTAAAACTGCACAACTTTTATACCGGGATCGAAAGGATATTTGAAAAAATCGCAGAAGATATTAATGGAGGCGCACCCGGTTCCTATGATTGGCACAAGCGATTGTTGAAGACCATGTCTTTGGAAATACCAGATGTGAGGCCGCCTGTGATTTCCAAAGAAACGGCAAAGCTATTATATGAATTTCTTGCTTTCAGACACGTGGTACGTAATATTTATGGATTTGAACTTGATTCTGAAAGACTGTCAAGACTTATCGAAAAAAGTAAAGAGGTTTTTGGCGGGTTTAAACAAGATCTCCAGGATTTTTTGCAGTTTTTGGATAAGTTAAGCAAGTAGAGCCTCTTGCAATAGGCTCTACTTGTTATGTTTTTTTCTGAAAAAGGTAACTTGATAGTATAGCAATTTCCTTTTTTTGACAAGATATACAGGATAATCAGGATATGAGAAAACTAAAGAAATCATGTAAATCCCGTTAATCCTGTCAAAAAGTCCGCCCGAAGGGCGCTAAGTTCACAAATATTTTTCTGCGTGTATCAGCGCAAATCTGCGTCCAATTAAGGAGTTATCATGATTAGCAAAGAACTTTTGGATATTCTGGCCTGTCCCAAGTGTAAGGGCGAAATCAGACTGAACGATACAAAAGACGGATTGATCTGTGATAAGTGTAAACTCCTATACGAGATTAAGGACGATATACCCGTCATGTTGATTGACGAGGCCAAAAAGATTGGATAAAATCATATTGTTAAGTTAATAAAACGTAACTACTCAGGTTCAAAGTTCCAAGGTTCACGGTTCAAGGTTAGAGAGCGATGAAGATTGAACGGTTTGAAGATAAGGAAACCAACCGTGAACCGTGAACCAGACAACCCGAATAATTACAATAACAATTTTTTATATTCAGAGATACTACCTCGGCGATAGTGTTTCCATCATCTCTTGAATAGCTCTTTGTACCTTATCCGTTCCTAAGTTCTGAAGGCATTTACTCCACCCCATGGAATCACAGCCTTTCTGATGACAGGGCACGCAGTCGTCATCGGGAGTGACAACACGGTGATTGTCGCCTGGAGGCGCCCAGTCCCTCCAGTCTGAGGGACCATAGATAGTTAAAGTAGAGACCCCTACAGCCGCAGCTATGTGAGGAGCTGCGCTATCTACCCCTATATGTAAAAAACTCAAGGCCAGTACTCCGGCTAACTCACCCAATGTGGTCTGGCCTGCGAGACTAAATACTCTTCCACGGCATTTTTTAACCAATTCAGATGCCTTATCTTTTTCCTCGGGAGAGCCGATAATGACTGTTGAAAGCCCATATTTGTCCCACACCAAGTCAATGATCTGAACCCATTTATCATAATCCCATTCCTTGTATTGCCATCTGGAAAAAGGATTCAGTGTAATCCATCGTTGATTGACGTTAAGAATGTTTTGGCGATCGAGGAGTTGCCGCACCTGTTCTTTAACATTTTCAGAAACCCACAATTTGGGAACGGTATTTTCCGTATCGATGCCGAATTCTCTCACAATACGGAGGGATTGCTCTGCAGCTCCCAGTGTTTTTTTTGTTGGTACCGGGGGATCGACTACATGGGTAAATAACATATTCCGCCAGAACGGTACTTCACAGTAAAACATGGACACTCTCACCGGGGCGCCTGTAATATAGGCCATTATTGCCCCCCGGTCCCCGGCCCGGAGATCAAAGACCTGGTCAAAACGCTCTTTACGTAAACCCCTTATGAACCGTATTTGCCCTATTACTTTTTGGAAGATACTCCCTTTGTAGCGTCTGACCTCAAATATTTTATGGAGGGATGGATCTTGCTCCAGCAGTGTTCCAAAGCCTTCCCACACAAGAATAGATACTTTTGCGTCCGGATATTTTTCTTTGGCAGCTCTGAGAGTTGGGGTAACCCAGACCACATCACCAATATCACCCAGTTGTATGATGAGGATATTTTCTGTATCTCTTTTTTGAAGAGGTTGACCTTTAACAAACATCTTTTTATGCTATAGTGAATGTCATTAAGTTAAGTTAAAAAAAAAGTTAAGGTGGACCCAATTGTCAAGACAGTTTTTTTGAAATATTAAGTTACACTTT
>JASEGX010000063.1 GCA_030017815.1 Thermodesulfobacteriota bacterium
GTTTTTCTGTGCTCTCTGTGGTTAAGAATCTAAAATAAGAAGGAAAATACCATGAAATGTCCCAAATGTGGTTTTACTGGCCCGGATTACGCAGACTTGTGCAAAAAATGCGACTATGATCTGATAGAGGCCAGGAAGTTATTAGGTATCCCACTGGTTAAGCCCGGCCAGGAATCTTTTTTATCACAACTTATGCGGCCGGCAACCGGATCACGCGAAGGGCAAAAGGTTCCTGCCGCCGCTCCCAAGATATCCCCGCCTTCGGGAGAGGAGATATCCATGAGTTCTATTGAGCCAGCCGAAGAGCCTCCACAGTCTCCGCCTATTGATCTCTCCCAGATTGATTTTTCAGACCTGGAAGATGAGGTCACGCCGGAACCAGAAACAACAGCAGAGGGAACGGCATCAAAAAACGAAGGGATGACCATGGCCGAAACAGACCTGGGGCTCTCGGAGATTGATCTATCAAATCTGGAGCTGGAATCTTCCACATCAGAAGAGGTCGCGTCCGCAGAGAAGACAATAACCCCTCCCGCCGTAACAGATGAGATCAGTCTTGATGGATTACTCGAAGCCGAGGAGTCAGAGATACAATTTGAAGAAATACTGAGCGACGAGAAAAGCCCGAAAGAAGATAAGGACACAAATGATGACCGTGATCTTCCCCCACCCTCTTCATCCGGCGCTGGCGAGACACCAAAAAAGAGGGGCAAAAGGGGCGCTAAGGGCGGAGACTTTAAGTCTGGCCTGGAATTTTCCGGCGCTAACCTTTACCTCCAGCGGGCCGGTTTCTGGCAGAGATTGCTGGCCTTCTCCTTTGACTGCTGTCTCATCCACCTGATAATGCTGTTCTTCTTATTAGGAACGGCCATCGCCGTTAAACCCAGCCTGGACTATAGCTCCGGTTTCTCCTGGCCATCGGCCTTACAACTGTTGGGTACGTTATTTTTGCCTTTTCAACTTACCATGCTTCTTACGGTAATCACCTATTTTACCTTTTTCCATGGATACACCGGACAGACGCCGGGCAAGCAACTCTTCGGCCTGAAGGTGGTCCACACCTCCGGGCTTCCCCTTACCTTTGGCCAGGCCTTTTTGCGCTGGGCCGGCTATATTCTCTCCTCATTGCCCCTGAATCTAGGGTTCCTTTGGGTGGCCTTCGACAAAAATAAACAGGGGTGGCATGATAAGCTGACGGACACTTACGTGATACGCACACTGTAAGGCTATTAACCTGCCCGAATCCGCCGTGGCAGAAAAGACTTATGCCGAATATCACCCATTAAAGGGCAATTTCTGAGCATTCCTTTGAGCTTTGAGCTTTGAGCTTTATTACTAAGTACCCACATCACTCGTACAGAAAAAATCGCCGGCGCAGTTCTTCAAATGAGGCCAGATCATCCTCCCATGAGGCCGTCAAGTCAATGAGGTCGGCCCCTTCCTCCAAAGCACATCGGACGGCATCATCCCCCAGGATGAGATCAATAGGCAACTTTTCATACTCATATTCGTAAGGCGGCTGTCTCCAGGCAAAATTATCCGGGTAAAGGGATAGGATATCCTGAAGCAGACAGAGGGTGGTGTAGTAAGGGCTATAGACCCGCGGATCGGTGACGTGGAGCTGAAGGCCACCGCAGACCTCGCCGGCCCATTTATGGAAGGTCGGCTGGAACCATGCCTCGCGAAAGATAGCGCCATCAATGCGCCTTTTGGCAATTCTCTCTTTAAGCCGGGTCGATTCGATAAACGGCGCACCAAACAACTCAAAAGGCCGGGTAGTACCCCTGCCTTCAGAGACATTCGTGCCCTCCCAGATTACCTGACCGGGATAGACCAATGCCGTATCCGGCGTGGGCATATTGGGCGAGGGCATGACCCAGGGAAGGCCGGTATTGGCAAAGAGCATATCCCGCCGCCAGCCCCGCATCGGCACAATCTCCAGATCGCAATCTACACCAAACCCCCCTTCCCAGAGCCTGGCTATCTCGCCTATGGTTAAACCATGACGCATCGGGATGGGAAAGAGTCCGACAAAGGAGCGTAAATCCTCCTTCAAAAGGTTTCCTTCGGTCAAAAGGCCGCCTATTGGATTAGGCCGGTCCAGGATTACGACTTTCTTATCCCACTTTCCGGCTGCCTCCATGCAGTAGGCCAGGGTATAAATGAAGGTATAGACTCGCGTACCCACATCCTGCACGTCAACCAGGAGGACATCGATATGATCGAACATCTCCCGGGATGGTGTCCGGCTCTCGCCGTACAGGCTGAAGATGGGCACGTTTAAGAGCGGATCGCGGCTATGGTCTGACTCGACCATGTTATCCTGCTTTTCGCCGCGAAAACCATGCTGGGGATTGAAAAAGGCCGCAAGCTGCCCTGGGAAGGCACGGGCCAGCAGTGTAGAGGTATGTTCAAAGCGGCTATCGACCGAGGCCTGATTGGCGAGGAGGCCTAAACGCGCCTCTTTGATCCATGTTGGCTGATCCTTCACCAACCGCTCTATGCCCAGTGCAACTGCCGGCACTATACTCACCAGTTAAGGCGGACCTTCACGCCTTTTTCGCTGAGATAGGACTTGATGTCCTTGATGCGGTAGTATCCATAATGGACCATGGAGGCAATCAGGGCCGCATCGGCATTGCCTGCGCTGAGGACATCGTAAAGATGTTCCGGGTTCCCGGCCCCGCCCGAGGCGATGACCGGAATATTTACCGCTTCGGAGATGAGGCTGGTCAGGGTCAGTTCATAGCCATCCTGCGTGCCGTCCGCATCTATGGAGTTGAGGCAGATCTCGCCCGCGCCCAAATTTTCAGCCTCTTTTGCCCACCATAGGGCATCAATACCCATGTACGTCCGGCCGCCATGGATGACCATTTCGTAGCCAGAGGGGATTTTAGCCGATTTTTCCACCTTCTTCACATCCATGCCCAGGACGATACACTGGCTGCCGAAGGCCTTCGCCCCTTCCGGGATGATACTGGGATTCTGTATGGCTGCCGTGTTAACGCTCACCTTCTCCGCACCGGCCAAGAGGACGGCCCGCATATCCTCTACCGTCCGTATCCCGCCCCCTACTGAAAAGGGTATGAATATCTCTTCGGCCACCCGGCGCACCACGTCGATCATGATGTCGCGTTTATCACTGGAGGCCGTGATGTCGTAAAAGACGATCTCATCCGCGCCCTCTTCATAATAGTGTCTGGCCATCTCCACCGGGTCGCCGATGTCTATGTTATCTTTAAATTGAATGCCTTTAGTCGTCCGGCCGGCCCGCACATCCAGGCAGGGAATAATACGTTTACTGAGCATAGCCATCCCACCGACAAAAATTATCCAAGACCTTAAGGCCCACCCGGCCGCTCTTCTCCGGGTGACACTGCAGGGCCACCAGGTTTTTATAAGCCACGGCCGAGGCAAATTCCAGTCCATAACCGGTCAGGCCGACGATATAACTATCATCCACCGGGACCGGATAATAAGAGTGGACAAAATAGAATTCGCTCCCGGCCTCCACACCCGAAAATACCGGGTGTGGCCGGACGATCTTCATCCTATTCCAGCCCATGTGCGGTATCTTGAGGCGGGTATCACCCTCCATAAGCGGCTGGGGAAACAGCCTCACCCGGCCGGGGACAAGCCCCAGGCAGGTCGTATCATTTTCCTCGCTGTACTCAAGGATAATCTGAGTCCCCAGGCAGATGCCCAGGATGGGCTTCCCACCCAGAAAGGCCTCTCGTATAAGGTTATCCAGACCCAGGGCCTTTAAATCGGCCATGGCCTGCCCGGCCGCGCCTACGCCAGGAAAAATAATCCGTTCCGCATTCTTAATATCCCCGGCCTTATTAGTCACTTTGCAAGGATACCCTAATTTCCTGACCGCCCTCTCCACACTGGTCAGATTCCCTGCCTTATAGTCGATAATCGCTATCATTGCGAAATTCCTATCCGATGAATCTGAACACTATCTCAAATAGACCGTATCCTAAAAGGCTTTTTTGATAATCTGCGCGCATCTGCGTCCAGAACTAAAACCATACAAATTCAGTGTTTGTTTTGCAAGGAGAAAGATAGGGCGGTTCCTGACTTAGGCTCTTATAAAGTTACAGTTTTCAACGGCATCCCGCCCACCTGTTTTTCAGCCCTAGTGGGATATCCCTCCACCCCCAGAAAATCCCTGTAGGGTCCTCATCTATCTCAGCTAATATCTTGTCTATACTTTTTGTGCTATAGTGTGTATGTATAGTAACACCACCATGCCAACCGGACATTTCTAAATTGGCTTGACATTCCGCAGCTTTTTTGTTGCATTTCCCTCCAGAATAGTGTCTAATGCCAACAAGAGTTTGTTTTGTCCGGATTTGCCTTACTGCAAAGGCTGTCATGGCCGATGCAGTTTTTTTTGCCCGGATAGATACTTACTCAAAGCCATTATGGAAAGGAGGTGAAATAAATGGCTAAAGGATCTGTAAAATGGTTCAATGACAGCAAAGGCTTCGGCTTTATCTCCCAGGAAGACGGTACAGATGTATTTGTGCACTTTTCCGCTATCGCGGGCGACGGGTTTAAGTCCTTAAGGGAAGGCGAGCAGGTGACCTTCGATCTGGCCGAAGGCAAAAAGGGCCTTCAGGCAGTGAACGTTTCCGTAACGGAATAAACAAGACACTAAGAATATCCGAACGGAGAAAGCTGCTCTGATAAATACCGGTTATTCTCCGTTTGGATATAAAAGGAGCGATTGGAAATGAAAATATACGTTGGCAACTTGTCCTACGAGACAAGTGAAAATGATTTACGGGAGGAATTTAGCGCCTTTGGCGAGACTACATCCGTAGAGATCGTTAAAGATAAATACTCCGGTCAGTCCCGGGGCTTTGCATTTGTCGAGATGTCAGACGCCAAGGAAGCCCAGTCTGCGATTGACGCCCTAAACAACAAGGAGCTCAAGGGACGCAACCTGAGCGTGAACGAGGCGCGCCCCAGGCCCGCAAGGACCACTGGCGGATATGGTGGCGGTGGAGGCTATTCGGGTGGCCGTGGCGGCAGCGGCAGAGGCGGAAGCGGAAGGGGGTCAGGTTTCGGAGGGAATAGAGGCAGAAGATAAAAACAGAAGCCCTTCCGAGCCGTCATATTTCTGGCATAAGATAGATCCGGAGCCGGGGAGCGCCGGGAAGCAGGTTACCGGCGCCCGCGCTACCCATCCGGGAATCTGGCTGGCAGGACCCAAGGTAAGTCTCGTGAACTATAAAGACGAATCACCAGCGGAATAATTGGGAGCAAAATTTGGCAAAAAAATCAAGTAGTACCTTCGAGAAACGGCAAAAGGAGAAAAAACGGCAGCAGAAACAAGAAGCTAAGAGATCCAGACGACTTGAAGCCAAGCAGCATAAAGCCGATGCAGAGCCGAAGTCTGGCGATCAAGACCCGGATATTGCCGGCATTCTCCCCGGCCCTCAGCCTCTGCCGGAGCAATGGGGTGAAAGCAACAACGATGATGAATAACCCCATAGCCCGGACGTAACGCAAGTTCCTATACGGTCGTAGCCCCTTCACAATTTTAGCTGACTAATCGTAGACGGAATGGGGCACACGCCTTTTTTTCCACCACATACCACCCCCCGATGGGGACTTTTTCCGCGGGCTTGAGCGGACCAAAATGCGGAGCGGTTGCTCCCGCCGGAACAGTAGCTCGATAGAAAATCTCTTCGCCTGCATCATAACGATACAGATAGAAATGACCGGCAGTTGATAGGTCAAAGTTTTCGTAAATCCACAGCCCCGGATCTCGAATAATCTCATACAGGTTGTATTCCTGGTCATCCATATTCAAACTCCGTATTTATTTCAGGCCCTTTTGTTATTAACCATACGTGCGATCTTTCTGTCAAGCCCGGACCAATATACACCCCCAAACCGATCCTTCAGGCGCCCATATAGGTCGTCAAGATGGTAGACGCCTATTTCGCCACGCAACTTAATAATACCTTCTGTCTGTTCCTGACACGGAGAATGTGTATCAGCCATTGAATTCTAGCGGTCTTACATTTCTAATGATTTATTATGGCTTTTCGGCTAATGGAAGGACTTACTTAAGCGAAAAGGATTTTTTTCTATCTCGGGTTACGGGGGCGGACGTGAGGTAAAAAAAAGTTAATAGACACACGGAACTTTCAGGCGTAAAATGCCTAAAAGGAGGAATCGGCCATGTTAGTCTTTTTAAGCGATGTGCATTTCACGGATGGATCATCAGGCACAACGATTGATCCCAGGGCCTTTAACAAGTTCTGCCGGATATTGGAGGATGTCGTAGGAGACCCCAAGGAATCCAATATCAAAAACCTGGAGATAGTGCTCCTGGGTGATATATTTGACGCGATCCGTTCTGACCTTTGGCTGCGTAAGGAAAACGACGATACTAAGAAGCCTCTAAGGCCGTGGTCAACGGCTACCGAGTCTGACCGTGCCGGATGGAATCTGCAAAAATATACCGAAGAGATTGTGGACAAAATTATCAATCAGCCACGGAATATTAAGGCCATAGGGTATATGAGAGAGTTTCAGGAACACTGCGCCAGGTTAGGTGTTAATCTTGAACTCTCCTACCTGATAGGCAATCACGACTGGCTCATTAACAGATATGCCTCCACCCGCCAAAAGATAGCCCAATTTCTCGGAATGCCGGACCCCCAGTTCTATGCCAAAAATCGTTTTCCCTATGACCGGATTTTTGAAAGTTATAGAGTTATGGCCCGTCACGGTGACTACTATGACCAGTTCAATTATGAAGGGGACAGGGATGCCTCTTCCCTCGGTGATGCCATTGTCATTGACCTTCTGAATAAGTTTCCCAAGACCGTGGAAGACGACCCTCTTCTGGGCAAAGATAAAGACTTGGTTAATAAGCTGAAGGAAATCGATAATGTGAGGCCACTGTTGGAGATACCGGCCTGGATCCAGGGCGTTTGTAATTATACCCCTGGCATCGAACAGAGGGTGCATGCCATATGGAACGACCTGGTCGATAAATTCTTTAAAATAAAATTTGTGAAGGATCACGACCGGCTTGGCCCGGACACGATGGACTTTTTAGAGATGGCCATGCGCCTTTCCTCTGGCTTTTCCTTTAATAAGCTTCAGGAGATCCTGGGCAATTGGGTTGTCCGCAGTTTGTACCGCAAATCCGATGATTACAGGAGATTTGCTTATAACGAGGCCTCTCTTAAGAACAACCTCGTCCGTTATGTGGTGTACGGACATACGCACCATACCGAGCAGATTCCTCTGGATATCGTGCCCATTCCCCGGAACGACATCATAGAAAAGGTCTATTTCAACACCGGTACCTGGCGTAAGGTATTTGAGCACACGACTTTTGATCAGGAAAACTGTGAGTTCATCGGCTGGCATGTCATGACCTTTATCGTCTTTTATCTTGAGGAAGAGAAGGAAAAAGATAGGAACTACGAGGTCTGGTCAGCCTCTCTGGGTTACGGGAGATAAGAGTTGCAAATTACAGGTTACAGAGTTTGCATGGGAAGCTGAAAGCTTGAAGGAGCGGCAATGGTTACTCTTGATGATTTGAGTCTAAAAGACGTTACGTTGGACAGGCTGCCCCGGCTGAAACGTCTACGGGAACTTCATTTTGCTACCCGGACTGAGATATGCGTGGAGCTTCCGCGGAACATAACCCATTATATGAAGCATCCGGATAATCCGGCTGATTCTCCGGAGCTGCGGGCCGGGAAGCTCTATAAGTACGTGATGGAGAATAAACGGCCGGTGATTGCCGATGAAAATCTCCTGGCCGGGACGACTACCGCCAGGACTATCGGCGTTGTCCTCTATCCGGACTTTATGGCCCTTTCTATCTGGCCCGAGCTGGAGACCATTAGCCGCCGGAAGAAAAATCCTTTTGGCATTACCAGGGCAGAGATAGATGAATTAAACTTCGACATATTCCCTTACTGGCCGGATCGCACCATCCAGGAGGTGGCCAGGAAGGATAACGGCAATCCTCTTTGTCAGAGGATTATGGAGCGGATTGTCTTTTACATAGCCACCAAGGTCTATTGCATATCCCATACCGTCCCTAATTATGCCATGGTAGTGGAGCGGGGACTTCTGGACATCATAAGAGAGGCCAGGGAAAGGGAGCTTTCGCTCGGCGGCTCTAAAGAGGACAGGGCGAAAAAGGACTTTTATCAGGCCGCGCAACTCTCGCTTAGCGGAGTCATAAGCTATGCCGCCAATCTCAGCCGGGAGGCGGAGCGGCTAGCGGCAAAAGAGGTGGATACCAAACGCCGTCAGGAACTCCTTGAGATGGCCGAGGTATGCAAAAGGGTGCCGGCCGGGAGGCCGCGGACATTCCGCGAGGCATTAAATGCCATATGGATCTGCAAGATCGCCCTGCACCAGGAAAATGCCAATGTGGCCCTGAGCCTGGGACGATTAGATCAGGTACTCTATCCATTTTATGCTGAAGATATAAAACGGGGTATGACCCTGGCTGAGGCCGTGGAGCTGATAGGCTGCTTCTGGCTTAAGATCGCCGACCATGTGCCCTTGAGCCCGGAAACCGGCGAAGAACTCTTCGGAGGAAGCGGCTCCAATCAGGCCGTTACCTTAGGCGGCGTGGATATAAAGGGTGCGGACGCAGTAAATGACCTCACCTACGTCGTGCTTAAGGCCACGGAACTCCTGCGGCTCCGTGATCCCAACGTCAATGCCCGCTACTACCCACAGGTAACCAAAAAGGAGTATTTGGACAGGCTCTGCGAGGTCAATATTAACACCGGGGCCACCCCTTGTTTCCATAACGACGCCTCCGCTGTTGAGGCCCTCAGCGGACAGGGCGTATCCCTTGAACATGCCAGGGACTATTCGTCAGTGGGTTGCGTGGAGCCATCAAGTAGTGGCCGGACCTACGGTCACACCGGCTGTATATTGATGAATCTTACCTCGGCCCTGGAGATGGCCCTTTGGGGAGGCAAACACCGCCTGACTGAAGATGAACAGATTGGACCAAAGATAAAACCCGCCGTGGCCATGACTTCTTTTGCAGAATTTAAAAAGGCCATGGAAACGCAGCTTGGCTGGCTGATTGATCAAGTCGTAACTTTAAATAACAACTTAGGCCGGGCCCACCAGAAGATACACCCCACGCCCATGCTTTCCGCCTTGATGGAAGGCTGCCTGGAGAAAGGCAAAGATGTCATCTCTGGCGGCGCTACCTATAACTCATCCGGCGCGGCCATGATCGGGCTGGCTGATGTGGTGGATTCCGTAACGGCTATTCAGGAATTCATTTTTGATAAGAAAAAGTTCACTATGGCAGAGATGATCTCAGCCATAAACGCCGACTGGAGCGGCCCTTATAAGAAGCTTCAGGCCATGGTTAAGGCCTCACCGGAAAAGTTCGGCACGGATAGCCGGATGGCCAAGGCCAACGCCGACTGGTTGATAGGTTTTCTGCATGATACCTTCCAGGGCAAGGAGAATTACCGGGGCGGCAAATATACAGTCGGCTACTGGACTATGACCAATCATGCCGGATTTGGCGCACTCACCGGCGCGCTGCCCAGCGGCCGGATGAAAAATGAGCCCTTTGCCAGCGGTATTACACCGGTATCCGGTTCGGCGCCGGTTTTGACCTCTTGCCTCAATTTTGTGGCCCGCCTTGACCACACCAGGATCGCGGATGGCCATGCCCTGAACCTGAAGTACACTCCCTCTACCACCACAATGTCGCGATTTGCCAATACCGTTGAGGCCTTTTTTAAGATGGGCGGCCTGCAGGTGCAGTTTAATATTATCGACCGCAAGACCTTAGAAGATGCGCGGAAGTATCCGGAGAAGTATCCGGACCTTTTTGTGAGGGTGTCCGGATATACGGCCTATTTTAAGGACCTCAATCCCCACATGCAGCAGGAGATAATTACCCGGGCAGAGTATGATCTGGCTACCGGCGAGGAACAGAAGTATGGGTAAGAGCTCAAAGTTCAAAGCTCAAAGCAATGACCAAACAAAGATATGGAGCATGGCCATGTTTGATATTGAAAGACTTATAAGCGGGTTATCCGTGGATAAGGCCCTGGACCGGCTCGGCGAGAGGTTTTTAAAGAGCCTTGAGGACGAGACGGCCGAGACATTTTTAGAGGCCCTGCTGGCCTTTATGAAGATCAAATTTATGTTAGACCCGGCCTACCGTAAAAATATCGAGAAATTCAGGGGGAGTTATCAGTTCAGGAGCAGGGATGGCGGTGTGGCCGTGCTGGTTAAATTTGAAGATGGTGATATGAAAATAAGAGAGAAGACCTCTGACGATGTTAACGTTACAGTATCTTTTAAAGATGGCCGGGCCTTAATGAACTTTTTGCTCTCGGCCAACCGGGATATTTTAAGGGGGCTTCTCAACAACGAAGTGCTTGTGGCCGGCAATCTTAACTATATGTACAAGTTTGGCTTCATGGCCAACCATCTCCAACTGGAGTTGACCGGCAATTTACCTTGATAGCTTAGGAATTTCCTTTTTGGGACGCAGATGAACGCAGATTGTCAAGATTTCGAATATAGAAAATATTTTCTGCGGGTATCGGCGAAAATCTGCGTCCTAATTTAATGACCTCTTTTTCTACGGCGAATCTAAAGACAGCGCGGCCTCTGGTTTTTGATATTAAGAGACACGCCCTGGAAGACGGGCCTGGTATCCGTAGCACGGTTTTCTTTAAAGGATGCCCGTTAACTTGTTTATGGTGTCAGAACCCTGAATCCATTGACCCCGGCCCGGAGATCGGATTTTATCCCCGGGATTGTATAAAATGCGGCGACTGTGTGGAGGCCTGCCCGGTATCGGCCTGCGACCTCGAAGACCTTTTTCTGATCGACCAGGAAAGGTGCACCAGGTGCGGCGACTGTGTGGAGGCCTGTCCTGGACGTGCCCTGAGGTTGATCGGCCGCTTTTATCCGGTCGATGAACTGGTAGATATCCTCCTTAGGGATAAGACCTTCTATGAGGTCTCCGGCGGCGGGGTGACCTTTTCAGGCGGCGAGCCAACCCTTTTTATGGACTATGCCTCGGCTGTCTTAAAGGTGTTGAAGGATTCAGGCATCCATACGGCCATCCAGACCAACGGATTTTTCGCCTGGGAGGAGTTTGGGGAAAAGATACTTCCCTATGTGGATTTGATCATGTTTGATGTCAAACTGGCGGATGCGGACAAACACCGGGAATATACCGGTCAGAGTAACAAACCGATACTGACGAACCTTAAGAATCTCCTGTCGGAGACCCGCCGGGGCAGGGCCGAGCGGGCGAAGGCGGTTTTGCCGCGCATCCCGCTTATCCCGGAATTTACGGCCACGGTGGAAAACCTGCGATCCATATCAGACTTGCTGAAAGGGTTGGGCGTAAAAAAATGTTCCTTGCTCCCTTATAACCCAACCTGGATTTCCAAGGCCGAAAATTTTGGTAAAAATGTGGATCCAAGGCTTTCCAGGTACCTGCTCACACCGCAGGAGTTAAAGAAATACCAGGACATATTCAGTTGGTCAGAACTGGTGACATTTTAGGGGGATCATATTATGCAGATAAAAAAATTAGTATCGTTCAAAAGGTGAGGCAAAAAGGTTTTGATTAAAACACGATCTC
>JASEGX010000064.1 GCA_030017815.1 Thermodesulfobacteriota bacterium
TTTTGACTTACCTCGTTTGTCCCATAATTATGCCCAAATAGTTTTTTAAAACATATTAAAAAAACATTGACACGGGGTTTTAAATCATGTAAAAGCCTTTTTATCTGACTGAACTGCTATTCACTAATTGTGACGGTTCCTTTTTATAAGCTGAAACTTCCTTTAAGTGAGGGGTAAACGGATGCTGGATATAGATATTACCTTGTTGATACAGATGGCTAATTTCTTGGCCCTGATGGTTATCCTGAATCTCATCCTTTATCGGCCCTTGCGTAAAATTATAGCAGAGAGAAAAGAGAAGGTGTCAGGCCTGGAGCGTGAGATAGAGGGGCTTATTAAGAACGCCAGCCAGAGACTTGAAGATTTTAAGGTTAAAATGGGCGGGGCTCATGAGCGAGGGAACAAGGAAAAGGAAATCTTAAAAAATGAGGGCCTTGGTGAGGAAAAACAGATTATTTCCAAGACCCGTAGTGAGGCTGAGGCATCTAAGTCCCATATGTTGTCGCAGGTTGAGCAGGACGCTGATAAGGCGAAAGAGGAACTGAAAGGGCAGGTATCGGGGTTTGCTTCTGACATAGCGGCCAAGATTTTGGGGAGGAGTATTTGATGGCTGATCGGAGTAATAGTAAACGGTTTCTTATAGTGATCGCCGCACAGTCTCTAACGATTATATCGGTTTTACTGTACTATACGCTGGTATTTGCCTCAGGGCATGGTGAAGGGCATGGATACAGTAGTAAGCTATGGTGGGATCTTGTCTGGCGGACTATTAATTTTACAATTCTGGCTGCCGTGCTCTTTAAGGTTCTTAAAAAACCTATAGGCAATCTCCTTTCCGGCCGGCAAGCGTCTATTAAGGATAACTTTGATGAACTGGATGCGAAAAAGGTTGAGGCGGAAAAGAGGTATGCCGAGTATGAGAAGAAACTCTCCACAATCGAACAGGAAACAAAAAAGGTAGTTCAAGAATATATTGAGCAGGGTGAGGCCGAGAAAAAGCGTATCATCGAAGATGCCGAGAAGACCGCCGAATCAATAAAGAAACAGGCTCAATTTGCGGTGGAGCAAGAGATGAAGCGGGCTAAGCTGGCCTTAAGTGCTGAAGCAGCCGAGCTTTCAGTTAAGCTAGCTGAAGATCTAATTAAGAAGAACCTTGATGAATCAGATCACAAAAAATTGATTAACGAATATATTGCGAAGGTGGTGCATACAAATTGATCAGTAAGGTAGTTGCCAAAAGATACGCCAAGGCACTTTTTGTGATTGGCAAAGAGGAGGATAAGCTGGAGGCTTATCAGCAGGAGTTAAATGGCTTTGCGCAAATCCTACAGGGATCTCCTGAATTAAGAGATGCCTTAACCAATCCGGTCTATCCTACTGATATGAAGGCCAGATTGATGAGTGACCTGGCCGTAACTCTCAAACTCAGCCCTATTATGAGCAACTTCGTGAAGCTTCTGGTGGAAAAAAGGCGTATACTTTTTGTTCCTCACATTGCCGAGCTACATCAGAAGTTAGCCGATGAATTTATGGGCGTTAAAAGGGCGGTGGTTACGGCTGCTATCTCCTTGGCTGAGGATGTAAAACAGAGCGTCCAGAAGGCATTGGAAAAGGTCACCGGCAAAAAGGTTATCCTCAGTACAGAAGAGGATCCCTCTATTATAGGGGGACTGGTGGTGAGAGCGGGGGACATGGTTTGGGATGGGAGTGTAAGAACTCAATTATGGGATATAAAAGAAATAATAAAGAGGGGTGAGGTATCATAATGCAGATACGAGCCGAAGAAGTTAGTCAGATTATTAAGGGTCAGATTAAGGAGTATGAGAAAAAAATTGACCTCAAGGAGACAGGCATTGTCCTATCTGTAGGTGATGGTATTGCCCGTGTGCATGGGGTCGAGAATTGCCAGGCCATGGAGCTTCTGGAATTTACGGGTGGCATCATGGGCATTGCCCTTAATCTGGAAGAGGATAACGTGGGCTGTGCTGTCATGGGAGACGTGGAGCACATCAAGGAGGGCGATGTCGTCAAACGTACGGGCCGCATTGCCGAGGTGCCGGTGGGTGAGACCGTTGTAGGGCGTGTAGTCGATGGCCTTGGAAGTCCTTTGGATGGTAAGGGGCCAATTGAGGCCAAGGAGACGCGCCGGATAGAGATGATCGCCCCTGGTGTTATTGCCCGGCAGCCGGTGAAGGAGCCGATGTATACGGGGCTTAAGGCTATCGACGCCATGACCCCGGTGGGCCGGGGTCAGCGGGAGCTCATTATCGGCGACCGCCAGATCGGCAAAACCGCCATTGGTGTAGATGCCATTATCAACCAAAAAGGTCTGGATGTATTCTGTATCTACGTGGCGATCGGCCAGAAGAAATCAACCGTGGCATTGGTGGCCGAGGCACTGCGGCGTCACGGGGCCATGGAGTATACGACGATCGTGGCCGCTTGTGCCAGTGACCCCGCGCCGTTGCAGTACGTGGCTGCATTTGCCGGTTGTACCATGGGTGAGCATTTCCGCGACACCGGGCGGCATGCCTTGATTATCTATGACGACCTTTCCAAGCAGGCTGTAGCCTATCGGCAGCTTTCGCTGCTGCTCAGGCGGCCTCCAGGGCGCGAGGCGTATCCGGGCGATATCTTCTATAACCATTCCCGATTATTAGAGAGGTCCGCTAAGCTGAATGATGCACTGGGGGGTGGTTCATTGACGGCGTTACCTATTATTGAGACCCAGGCCGGCGACGTCTCTGCCTATATCCCAACCAACGTTATTTCCATTACTGATGGTCAGATCTATCTTGAACCCGCACTGTTTTTCGCAGGTGTCAGACCGGCGATTAACGTTGGTCTGTCCGTCTCCCGCGTGGGTGGGGCGGCGCAGTGCAAGGCCATGAAACAGGTTGCCGGTACGCTTCGATTAGATCTGGCCCAGTATCGAGAGTTGGCGGCCTTCGCCGGGTTCGGTAGCGACCTTGACAAGTCCACGCAGGCGCAGCTCAATCGGGGTGCCCGCCTGGTGGAAATCCTCAAGCAGCCGCAATATCAGCCGCTTCCTATGGAGAAAGAGATCACCATCCTCTTTGCCGGTGCAAGGGGATATCTGGATGAGCATCCTATAGATGCATTGAGGGCTTATGAGGACGGGCTCTATCCGTTTATCGAAAGCAAACACCCTGATGTTTTTAAAGAATTAAAGGAAAAGAAGACCATAGACGATAGCCTGGAGGCAAAGATGAGGAAGGCCCTTGACGAGTATCGGGGCGCCTTCAAGGCCTCCAGGGGCTTGTAGGGGTAATAAAGACTTTAACATCAATTTCATGAGATAAGAGTGGTTACCGATGGCTACGCTAAAAGATGTCTTACGGAAAATTGGGGCAGTAAAAAAGACCCAGCAGATTACCAAGGCCATGAACATGGTGGCGGCAGCCAAACTGCGTGGGGCACAGGCGAAAATGGAGAACTTCAGGCCCTACGCCGGCAAATTTGCTGAGGTCATAGGGAGTCTATCCGCGCACCTGAATGTTGAGGCCTCGCCTCTTTTGGAACAGCGCGAGGTAAAGAACATTGAACTCTTGCTGGTTACTGCAGACCGGGGGTTGTGTGGCAGTTTCAACGGAAATTTGAATAACGTAGCCGAAAAGTTTTTGCGGGCAAAGGGGGCGGAAGGGGTAGGGACCTCACTCGTTTGTCTGGGTCGAAAAGGTCGAGACTACTTCCGGCGTCGCGAGACGAACATGAGGGCCTCACATATCGACGTTATGGGCCGGTTTGACATGTCGAATGCCATAACAATTGCCCAGGATCTGGCAAGTAGATTTATTGGGGGTGAGTCTGATGAGGTCTATGTGGTCTCTGCGCATTTTATCAGCATGGCTATCCAAAGGCCGGTCACCAGGAAGCTCCTACCCATAAGTCCGGAAGAACTTGGGGGGCCAGGAGAAACGGCCGGCGCTGCGCGGGAATATTTATATGAGCCCTCGCCGGAACAGCTTATCAGCAGTCTTTTGCCTACACACGTGAACGTGCAGGTGTACAGTGCCATGCTGGAGACGTCGGCCAGCGAGCACGCCGCTCGGATGACAGCTATGGACAACGCTTCGCGCAACTGTAAGGATTTGATCCGGAGCTTGAGTCTGACGTATAACAAGGCGCGGCAGGCCGCCATTACGAGAGAATTGATGGACATTGTCGGCGGGGCCGAGGCGCTGAAGAAATAGAATAATATTGAATAATGAGGAGGAATAGACACCGATGAGTGCAGAGCATACAGGTGGCGCTACAGGAAGGATAGCCCAGGTCATTGGCAACGTACTGGATGTGGAATTTGAGCCGGGACAATTGCCGGCCATTATGAATGCGATCAGGATTACTAACGTGGCTATCGATGACCAGCCGGAAAATCTAGTTGTGGAGGTGGCCCAGCACCTTGGGGATAATATGGTTCGGTGTATCTCGATGGACACAACAGATGGCCTGATGCGGGGGATGCCGGCGCGGGATACGGGAGCGCCGATCATGGTTCCGGTCGGCCCTAAGGCCTTGGGGCGTATTATTAACGTGATTGGTAATCCAGTAGATGGTTTGGGCCCGGTTGACTCGGAGCACATGATGCCTATTCACCGGGCGGCGCCAACGTTCATCGAACAGGACACCACGGTAAAGGTCCTCGAGACCGGGGTAAAGGTTATTGACCTGCTGGTTCCCTTTCCCCGTGGCGGTAAGATGGGGATGTTTGGTGGCGCTGGTGTCGGCAAAACGGTTGTTATGTTGGAGATGGTCCATAACATTGCTTTGCACCATGGTGGTATCTCGGTATTCTGCGGCGTGGGCGAGAGGACCCGTGAAGGGAACGACCTCTACCTGGAGATGAAAGAGTCGGGCGTTCTCCCCAAGGCGTGTCTGATATACGGACAGATGACCGAGCCTCCTGGGGCTCGGGCCCGGGTGGCCCTGACCGGGCTGGCGGCTGCCGAGTACTTCCGGGACGTAGAAGGTCAGGACGTGCTTGTTTTCATTGATAATATCTTCCGGTTCACGCAGGCCGGGGCTGAGGTTTCCGCGCTACTTGGCCGCATCCCGAGCGCAGTTGGTTACCAGCCGACTCTGGGCACTGACCTTGGTGAATTGCAGGAGCGTATTACTTCCACCACCAAGGGCTCCATCACGGCTGTGCAGTGTGTTTACGTACCGGCAGACGATCTGACTGATCCGGCTCCGGCTACCACCTTTGCGCACCTTGATGGCACCGTGGTTTTGTCGAGGCCGATTGCGGAACTCGGGATCTATCCGGCGGTGGATCCGCTCGACTCAACGTCAAGAATCCTGGATCCTAACGTCGTGGGTGCGGATCACTACTACGTGGCGCGAGCGGTTCAGGTGATACTTCAGAAATACAAGGATCTCCAGGATATCATCGCTATCCTGGGTATGGACGAGCTGTCGGATGAGGACAAGATCACCGTTGGTAGGGCTCGGAGGATTCAGAGATTCCTGTCGCAACCGTTCAATGTGGCCGAGACGTTCACTGGTATGGCGGGTAAATATGTGAAGGTGGAAGAGACAGTGAGGGGCTTCAAGGAGATCATCGAAGGCAAACACGACGATCTGCCGGAGCAGGCCTTCTATATGGTCGGTGGGATTGAAGAGGCGGCAGAGAAGGCGAAGAAAATGGCTTCGACCTAATGAGAAAGTGGGTTTAGCGATATGAAAAGTTACGGAGCGAGAAAAGATGGCTGATAAGTTGATGCTTGAGGTAATTACACCGAGCCGCGCAGTAGTGAGAGAAGAAGTAGAGATGGTGGTAGCCCCAGGAGAATGGGGTGAGTTTGGGGCACTGCCAAACCATGCGGCGTATCTGACGGCTATTAAGTTAGGCGAGTTACGTTATAAGGTAGGCAATAAGACGGAATATGCGATTGTAAGCGGCGGATTCGCGGAGATAGTTGCTGATCGGGCCACGTTTCTCGTGACCTCTGCCGAGAAATCGCATGAGGTTGATATAGCACGAGCACTGAAGGCCAAAGAGAGAGCCGAGCAGAGATTACAGGCGGTAGCTGCGAAGAGGGAGGCTATTGATGTAGCACGAGCACAGGCGGCCTTGCAGAGGGCTCTGTGGCGGCTCAAAATAGCTGAGAGGGCAAAATAACCATAGTCTAAAGCAAAAAAGCTATGATAAGATTGAAAAGAAAAGGGCAAGCCAGGGCTTGCCCTTTTCTTTTGGAATCTCTAATATATAGTTGCGAAAGGGTTAGCTTCTGTGCTTGTTAAGGAAAGGGTGTCATTTAAGTTCATAATCCTTGCTGCGGGTAAGGGAACACGCATGAATTCTTCCCGGGCCAAGGTATTACACGAGATCATGGGCCGACCGATGCTGGCCTATGTGTTGGACACGGCTGAAAGGCTTGAATCGTCAGGTATATATGTGATTGTCGGGTATCAGAGCAAAGCGGTACAGGAGGTTTTTGGTGACCGGCCGGTTAAGTTTGTCTTACAGCACGAGCAATTAGGAACCGGGCATGCGGTGTTATGTGTAGCTGGTGAGCTTTCCGGTTATAGTGGAGACGTGGTTATTCTCTGTGGCGATGTGCCTTTTTTGAGGCCGGAGACAGTGAAGGGGCTTATACAACAACATATAGCCCGGAAAGCGGCATTATCTGTCCTTACGACGATTGTAGGTGACCCCGGGCATTATGGACGGGTGATCAAAGACGGCAAGGGTAATATCTTAAGGATCGTTGAAGATAAGGATGCTACGCCGGATGAAAAATTGATATGTGAAGTGAATGCCGGAATATATTGCGCTAAATTTCCAGTGCTTATCGATGCCTTGAGAAGGGCAGGAAGAGATAATGTGCAGGGAGAATATTATTTAACTGACGCTGTGCACCTGATCAAAGAGATGGGCCACAGGGTTATCAGCGTTATTACAGATCGGCCGGATGAGGTTATGGGGGTAAACAGTAAGGCAGATATGGCCAAGGTGGAAGAGATAATGCGAATAGAACTTAGCAAAAGATAACTGTTTTGCAGGCAATTTTGATTTTGGCCTCAGGAAGATAAAGAGGTATCCATATGCCCAGAAGAATAACCAGAGAAACAAAAGAAAGAGCAATCCAGCCTGCGGATATACTGGCCGCCATGCGCAAGGCAGGGCGGCCTCTTTTAATGCGTGAGATTTTGCAGATTTTAAGCCCTGCTCCACAGGACAAAAAGTTCGTAAAGGACATGATAATCCGGATGGGGGAAACCGGTGAGCTTATACTACTTAAAGAGGGCCGCTATGGTCTCCCGGAACGTATGAACCTGGTTACGGGACGTTTGCAAATCAACCCGGGTGGTTTTGGCTTTGTGATCCCGGAAGCAAAAAGTATAGAAGATGTATTCATACCGGGACGGGAGATAAAGGATGCCATCCACGGCGATCGGGTAATAGTACGCCTGGAACATGGCCTGAAAGGCCGCCGGCCGGAGGGGAGAGTCATCCGTATCCTGGAGAGGAAGGCTAAATATATCGTTGGATCCTTCACCAGGGGACGGGGGGGAGCCTCCTACGTGATACCTGAGGATGAACGATTTCCGTTTGAGGTTGTCATCTCTTCCCGGGAGACCGCCGGCGCCCGTTCGGATGAGGTGGTGGTAGCGGAGATAACAAATTTCCCCCCGGGGAGGCGAAATCCTGAAGGCCGGATAATAAAAGTGCTTGGCGACCCGGACGATATCGCCGTACAGACGCAGATGGTTATTTTCAAACACGGCCTTATTCAGGATTTCAGCCCTGAGGCAGAAGCGCAGGCGCGGCGTCTGCCTTCCGAGGTTACATCCGGGATGGTAAGGGGGCGCGAGGACCTGCGTGGTATCCTTACCGTGACCATTGATGGAGAGCAGGCTAAAGATTTTGACGATGCCGTATCTATAGAGAAGGATCGCCAGGGTTATAATCTCTATGTCTCCATTGCCGATATCAGCCATTATGTGCCGGCAGGAAGCCCTTTGGACGAAGATGCCTATAAGCGTAGTAACAGTGTCTATTTCCCTAATTTTGTCATTCCCATGTTTCCACCCATCCTTTCAGACTATTTAGGCAGCTTGAGGCCCCAGGTGGAGAGGTTGGCCTTTACCGCCTTTTTGCATTTTGACCGCCAGGGAAAGATGAGGGCCTGCCGTTTTTACAAAAGCGTCATCCGAAGCGACGCCCGTTTAACCTATACAGAGGTCAAAGGCATCCTGGTGGATAAGGATAGGAGCTTGCGCCGAAAATACAGGCCGCTGGTTAAATCATTGGAATGGATGGCTGAGTTGAGTCAGAAAATCTCCGGGAATAGACGACGGCGCGGCAGTATTGATTTCGATCTCCCTGAACCGGCCATAATACTTGGCGTGCAAGGGGCCTTAGAGGACATTGTGCGCCGGGAAAGAAACCTGGCCCACCAGATCATAGAGGAATTTATGATAGCGGCCAACGAGGCCGTGGCCGAGCATATCTCCGAGCGAGATATCCCCTGTCTCTATCGCATACACGAGGAGCCTGAGGCAGCCAAAGTTCACAATTTTCTCAACTTTGCCCATTCTCTGGGGTTGCCTATTACGTTTCCAGAAGAGATGACCCCGCACTGGTTTCAGAAGGTGCTTGGTTTGGTAGAAGGCGCGCCGGGCGAATATGTGGTTAACACGCTACTCCTGCGTTCCATGAAACAGGCGGTTTATGCGGCTGAAAACCGCGGACATTTTGGTTTAGCTTCAGCCCACTACACCCATTTTACCTCGCCCATTCGCCGCTATGCCGACCTGATTGTACACCGCATCTTACACCATGCGCTGGAAGGTAATCCCGGGCCGCTTTATACCTTAGAACAACTATCCGGGATAGGCCAGTATATCTCAACGCAGGAACGTCTGGCCATGGAGGCGGAACGCGAGATGGTGGATCGTCTGCGTACCAGGTTTATGGCGGATAAAATCGGAGAGGAGTATGACGGCATCATCTCGGCGGTTACTGCTTTCGGATTTTTTGTGGAACTACGGGAGATTTTTGTAGAAGGCGTGGTGCGTCTGGTGGACATGGCCGATGATTACTACTATTACGAAGAAAAACACCATCGTTTAGTGGGTAGAAGAAAAAAGCAGATTTTCCAGATAGGGGACTTTGTCCGGGTCCAGGTAGCCAGAGTCGATATCTCACGCCGGCATATCAATCTTGTTCTGATTATGAAGTACACATCCAGGGGAATCTCTGATCTAAGGGAATCAAAAAAGTAGCTGCCTGAATTTCAAATGTCAAAATCCAAATGTTGGTGAACTCGTAAAAGGGCCAAAATATCACGCAACGCCGCCAAGGACGCAAAATTTTTTTTGATAACAATATGTTGTCTTCGCGGTCTTTGCGCCTTTGCGTGAGAAATTGACTTTGAGCTTTAGAATTTTAGTTTTGCCGGTTATCAGGTTTGGATTTTGTATCGTAGGCTATTAGCGTGAAAACCATTAAAACTAATCTTGCCAATTTGGCCATTGTTCTGCACAAGCCACGTTATCCGGAAAATATCGGGGCGGCGGCGCGGTGCGCCCTGAACATGGGCATCTCTAAGATAGTGGCGGTGAGCCCGGCCAATCCGGATAGAGAAAAGATGCTTAAGATGGCTACGCATGAAGCGGCGGGCCTGATTGAAAATATGGAGATATATGATAACCTGGCCGCGGCCCTGGCCCCTTTTCAATATATAGCCGGCACTACGGCCAGGCTGGGCAGACATCGGCAGGCCCTGGAGACGCCGCGGGAACTGGCCGGTCGTATCGTGGACCTTTCTCAAAATAACCGTGTAGCCCTCCTTTTTGGCCCGGAGAATACTGGCCTGAGCAACGAGGATCTGAAATACTGTCATATCGTGGCCACCATACCTACTGCCAATTTTGCTTCGCTTAACCTGGCCCAGGCCGTCATGATTGTATGTTATGAGCTACTCATGGCCCGTATGGAAGCTCCTTCTCAAGATCGCTTTACACCGCATCTGGCGACTTCTGCAGAACTGGAGGGGATGTATGCGGATCTGCGGGAGGCGCTGCTCACGATTGGTTTTCTTAAATCTGAGGAGCAGGAGTATGGACTTAACCAGGTGCGGGCCTTTCTTTCCCGCGTCAAACTTCTCTCGCGGGAGACTCAGCTCATGCGCGGCCTCTGCCGGCAGCTTAGGTGGTTTAAGAAGAATGCATAATGTTCACCGCAAAGAACGCAGAGATAGTGAATGATTTAGAAAAATAGTTTTCTCTGCGTGCTTTGCGCCTTTGCGGTGAGAACGGGGTACTATCGGCAGGGCAGATCGAAATCAGGAGACGACATCTCCTGAAATTTTGCTTCAAGGCCGGCTATGGGAGAGTTGACGTTTCCGGCTTCATCGGCCCTTTTCAGTATTTCAAGCACAAGCGAGGCCTTTTCCTTGTGTCCGATATTATAACAGACGTTGAAGGCCCTCCGGGCGTATTCAGCGGCCTCAGGCCACCTTTCCTGTTTTAGACTTAACTTGGCCAGCATCTCCAGATCAGCAGCGATACCGGGATAATCGAGGGTTTCCTGGTCAAGTTCCAGGGCCTTTCCCCATAGGGTTTGGGCTTCCATATAATTTCCCTCAGACATGCGTATAAGGCCCAGATTATGGCAGGATGAAGCCAGACCGGATTTATTATCCCCGGCTTCATAGATGGCTATGGCTTTCGATACAGAGTCATTCGCCATGGCAAGGAGATCTTTTTGCCAATACAAATGTCCCATAAGATTAAGGACAAACGCCTGCTGGATATCATCCTTGCCGCGATTTGCCGCCTGAAAGGCCTCTTCCAGATGTCTTTCGGCCTGGCCTGGATTTTCCGCCTTCAGGTCAACCGCAGCCAGATTACTGAGACTAAGGGATAGACCTGCTTCGTTATCCAAATTACGCTGAATGCGGGCGGCCAGGGTAAAGAATTCTCTGGCCTCATTGAGCTTGCCGGTATTCAGGGCCAACATGCCGATATTGTTATAATCATAAGCCATACCGGGAAGATTGTCTATGGACTGGTTAATTCGCAAGGAATCTTCAAATAAGGACAGTGCCCGGCTGTAACAACCTTTTTTAAACCAGCGTACTCCCTTATTGGCATAATCCAACGCCCTTTCTTTTTCTAATTCTATAGGTTTCGGCGGCGCGCCTGCACAACTTGAGATGCCGGGTAACATTAGCAGCATGCAGGCTATTATCAGAAGACAACGGTGCATTTACCTTACCCCTCTTGTATCCGGCTGAATAATTCCCTTTTCTTTCGGGGGGATGCCGCCTTTAATGAGTGGATTACGTTTGGCTGACTCCAGTATCTGATCCAATTTCTGCAGGTTTTCACGCGCTCCCTGGGCAATGGCCGGCGCATCACGGCTGGCGGTCTTTATATCCTGCAGGATTTTTCTCATCTCTTGCATGGCTTCCGGCAGGACCCGGGCGGCCTGCTCTACGCCTTGCGATGTTTTTTCAGCGTTAGCCAATATAACCTCCAGGTGGGCCATTTGCCGGTCCAGTCTCTCATAAAGGTCATTTTTAACCAGTACATTCCCCAGCCCCTCCCCCCTTTTTATGTCATCGGTTATACTGGGTAAGTCCCA
>JASEGX010000065.1 GCA_030017815.1 Thermodesulfobacteriota bacterium
CTGGTTTCTTCTCCTTTCCATTATTCCCCTTATTATTGTCGGGGCGATGGCCTATTTTAGCGCCCGGAGCGCCCTGCAAAAAGAGATCGGCGAACAGTTGCAGGCTACGGCGCGCAATACCATCCAGAGCATCGATCACATAATCTTTGAGCGCAGGGTGGACGTCAGGACACTGGCGCCGTCGCCTACCATCACGTTTGCACTTGAGAATAATAAAAAAGAAGAATTAACCCGTTTTCTGAACCAGCAGACGCTGGATCACCGTCTTTATGATTTCTTTCTTGTTTTCGATAAACAAGGCCGCCTTCTGGCCACAAATACCATAGACAGGCTTGGCCGTCCTATTCCCTCCCGGACGCTTTCTATGATACAAGGACATAATTTTAGAGAAGAAGCCTGGTTTAAAAGGGCGCCCGTGCAGGGCCTGGTGGTCGGAGATTGGGATATCTCGCCTATCGGGGATGCCATTTATGGCGATGGCGGATATGGTTTAAACATAGCTATTCCCGTTATTTCTACTTCTCAGTCCTATAGCCTGGCCGGGCTAACCCGCAAGCGACTTTCCAGACCAATACCAGGGTCCGGACAACCCAGGATTATTGGTTTCTTACTGGCCCGCCTTTCGTGGCAGCCATTTCAACGTGCGATGGAGAATGTGCATAGGAACTTTTTGCAATCAGGAATGGGTTCCAATTGCGTTTTCCTGACAAAGGTTGACGGCGACAGAGTAATCGGCGATGCCGAAAGAAAGTTGGTAGGCAAGAGTCTGAAACGCGATGGCATCAGCATTGATTCGGGCAAGAGTTTGACTGATACCTATGGGCTTTTACGCTATTCCAGGGGCGGCCTGGCTAAAACCGCAGCTTATGCCGGCTCGGCAGGGTTTGAGGATTTTAAGGGACTCGGGTGGAAATTATTCATCGAAGCTAATGAGGAAGAAATCTTTGGCCGGATCCGTACACTTAGATATTGGTTTGCGGGCATTATGCTCCTGGTTGGTGGAGTCATTGTGTTTACTACAATTAGGGTGGGCCGGAGCATTGCCAGGCCCATTCTGACTATAACTAAGGCCTCTAAAGCGATTGCGGAAGGGCAATTTGGAGAGCGGGTCAGTGTCCCGTCGCGAGACGAGATCGGGGAGTTGGCGGAAAATTTTAATCAGATGGCCCGCAGCCTCGGCGAGTTTAAAAGGCAGGCAGAGGAACATCATCAGACCCTTGAAAACCGTGTAGAAGAGAGGACGCGCGAGCTGGAAAAGTCAGAGGAGCGCTACCGAACCCTTTATGATTTTTCTCTTAATTTGGGGTCCATACTTGATTTCCAGGATGTCCTGGGTGTTATCTTAGACCGCATTTGCCGTTTCATAAAGGCACAGGCAGGTTTCATTGTTTCAGTAGGCCCTGAGGGCCAGACAAATATCGTGGCCAGGACTTCAACGCTGGATGAAAAGGCAGAGGAATTAAAGGAGAAATTTATGGCTGCCACAGTCTTTCAGGCGGCCTTTAAAGACGGGAAGACAGTTATTTATCCCAAGGGGCTGTCTGAGCTGGACATGTATGTTACCGGCAAGAACATTAATTCCCTTATTGCTGTGCCGCTTGTCTGTAAGAGTAAAGTTATGGGAATGCTCTGTATCTTCAATAAAGAAGGAGAAGAGGATTTTACAGGGGATGACAATGCATTTTTGGATGGCCTGGCCTCACCCCTGGCCATATCTCTTGAGAATACCAGGTTGTACGAGGAGCTGCACCGGGCCTTTGAAGAGCTTAAGTCCACACAGGATCAACTGGTGGTATCAGAGAAATTTAAGGCCCTGGGACAGATGGCTTCGGGCATAGCCCATGATTTTAATAACGTCATCATGTCTATTTTAGGCAACGCCCAGATATTGTTATTACAAATCGACGAACCCGATCTACGGGAAAGGCTCAAGGCCATAGAAAAGGGGGCCAGGGCGGCCTCGGATACAATTAAACGGTTGCAGGAATTTACACGTATTCGCAAGGACGAAGACTTTGTCCCTATCAATATTAATGAGCTTATCCAGGATGTGGTCCAGCTTACCCGTCCCAACTGGAAAGAAAAACCGCTAATGGAAGGTATAAATATCGATCTGGAGACGGAGTTAGGTGAGATAGGGCCTGTAATGGGTAACCCCTCGGCACTAAAGGACGTCTTTACCAATCTCATTTTCAATGCGGTGGATGCTATGACCACCGGCGGGAAGATAACGATTCGAACCGGCATACATAATGAGCGCGTAGAGATTCGCTTTGCAGATACCGGCTGCGGCCTGTCCGCGGAGGTTAGGGAGAAGATATTTGACCCTTTTTTCACCACTAAGGGGAAGAAAGGCATGGGTCTGGGTCTGAGCGTTTCTTATGGTACCATAACCAGGCATGGCGGGGAGATAGAAGTAGAAAGCGAAGAAGGCCGGGGGGCCGAATTTATTCTTCATTTTCCCATCGCCAAGTTAAAAGGACAAGCAAGGGCCGATGTCTCCGCTGATTTTTCTATGAAGCAGGCAGATATCCTGATTGTAGATGACGATGAGGAGATTTTGACGGTGCTGGATAAACTCCTGGGCAGCGCGGGCCACCGGGTAGTTACGGCCACAAATGGCGAATCAGGCATAAAGCTTTTTCAGAAAAGCCGGTTTGATCTGCTTATGACCGACCTGGGTATGCCCGGTATGTCCGGACGGGTTTTAACCAGAAAGATAAAAGCCCTGCGGCCTGATATACCAACTATAATGATCACCGGCTGGGGAGCGCAGTTTGATACTGAGACCCTAAAGGACGACGGTGTGGATTTCCTCGTAACCAAACCCTTTGATTATGAGAAGATAATGCGGGTAATACAGGACGCCCTGGCTAATTAGTCTCCATCCGGAAACCCCCAAATCCCCCCACACCCCCCTTTGCTAAAGGGGGGAAATATTGAAATCCCCCTTTGGAAAAGGGGGATACAGGGGGATTTTCGGATGAGAATTAATTAATTTGTGGTCATCTTGATAAGTTCTTGGATCTCTTCATTTAATCCCTTTAGCTTGGCGCTGATTGTCTCCTCCTCTTCCAATCGGCCTTCACTTTTACTGTAGAGTTTGTTTTTTAGTTTGCGTATTTCCATCTCGATACGATTCAGATCAGGCATTACCTGTAACGCCTCAGTCTTGACGGTTTCAGTCTGTGCGGCTACAGGCGAAAGCTCCAGGGTTTCCAGCCAGTTTGGAGCCTTGGCCTCCAGCCAGAAGGTGCGTTCGATAGCCTTCACAAATTCCAGGCTGACGTCCTCTTCGCCGTGGACCACAAAGACCTTCAGTCGGGGATTAGTGAAGTTCCCAAGCCATTCCAGGAGTTCCCTTTGATCCGCATGGGCTGAAAAACCACCCAGAGTGTGAATCTTGGCCTTTATGGCAATCTCTTCTCCGAAGAGTTTGATTTTTTGCGCCCCGTCGATGATCTGTCGCCCCGGTGTCCCCTGGGCCTGATAGCCGACGAACACAATGCGCGCGCCAGGACGCCACAGGTTGTTTCGCAGATGGTGTTTGATTCGACCGGCATCACACATGCCGCTGGCGGCGATGATAATGGCTGGCCCTGCACTCTGGTTTATAGCCCGAGATTCTTCGGTCGTGCGGGCAAAAGTGAGTGTAGGCAATGCCAGCGGGTGATCTCCTCTTCCCAGGAGGACATGGGTTTGGTCATTCAGGAACTCCGTATTATTGCGGAAGACCTCGGTAGCGGAGATGGCCAGGGGGCTGTCTATATAAATGGGTATTTCGGGCAGTAGCCCTTCGTGGTAAAAGCGGCTCAGGATGTAAATCAGTTCCTGGGTGCGTTCCACGGCAAAGGCCGGAATAATGACCTTCTCATGGTTTTTTACGGCATCCTGAATGGCATGCAGAAGCTCACGATGAGTCTTTTCCTTGCTCTTGTGCAGACGATCGCCATAGGTGGATTCCATGAAGAGAAAATCTGCTTCCTGGATGGCGGCCGGGTCGGAGACAAGCATTTGTTCTTTCTGGCCTATGTCACCGGAGAAGACCACCTTCATGGGCGGCGACATACTGTGATCCCATATTTCGATGAAGGCCGAGCCCAGAATATGTCCGGCGTCCAGAAACCGGGCCTTAAGCTGCGGGGTAAGCTGGATGGGTTCACCGTAATCTATCGGTTTGAACAGGTGCATACTGGCTTCGGCATCTCTCAGAGTATAGAGTGGGGCAGGGGGTAGGCCTTTCTTCCCTCTTCTTTTGTTGCGCTTGTGTTCCCACTCTGCTTCCGTCTCCTGAATATGGGCGCTGTCCCGCAACATAATACCGCAAAGTTCATTTGTAGCCCCGGTAGTGATGATCTGGCCTTTGAACCCTTCTTTCACCAGTTTTGGTATCAGACCGCTATGGTCGATGTGCGCATGGGTAAGGAGGAGGTAGTCGATATCTCCCGGCGCATAATGAAACGTGTGGTTCCTTTTCTGTATCTCCTGTCTGCCCTGGAACATGCCGCAATCTATGAGGATGTGGATACCATCGCTCTCCAGGAGGAATGATGAACCGGTAACGGTGCGTGCCGCACCCAGGCAGGTTACTTTCATGGGAGTATCCCCTTTCGCGTGAGTTGTTGTTGCTTTATTACTATTTTTTATGGATGCTTTTCAAGAGAATAGTGAATTGGCATTAGATAAAGCGCTTGCCTTTTTAACCCCTTTCAGGCAGGTTATTATTATGAATCGCTGGCTGTCTTTTTTGATCTTCTTCTCGGTATTCTCATTGATTTACGGCGGCGTCCATTTTTATCTCTACAGACGCATCCGGTCCTATACGAATTTCCCGCGTGCTTTTTATCAGGTATTAGCCGTCTTTTTCAGCATCATGGTGGTCTCTCCTGTAGTGTGCCGGATGTTTGTCTGGGAAAGGTTTTTTGTCCCTGGTTATGTGCTGACCTATGTCTCATCCCTATGGATAGGCTTTATTTTTTACTTCTTCCTGGTAAGTTTAATCTTTGATTTTGGAGGCTTAGCTTATGGTCTTTTGAGGCGGGTATGGGCCGGGAGCAGAAGTGCTCTTTTGTCCGGGAATTATAAGCTTTTTATTATGACTGTGATTATTCCTCTAGTTATATGCGTCTATGCCTATTACGAGGCCCTTAACGTCCGGGTGACGGATGTCCGCATCCATACCGCGAAGCTGCCGGAAGGAATGAAAGAGCTGGTCATCGCTCAGATTTCAGATGCACATCTGGGAGTCATCATTGGTGAGGGAAGGCTTAAAAAGATAACCGGTTTGCTTCGCGGGATTAACCCGGACATGATTGTTTCAACCGGCGACTTGGTGGATCAGGAGGTAGATAATATAGACCATCTGGCGGGCGAGCTCAGATCTTTGACCCCGCCCCTGGGGAAATATGCGGTAATGGGTAACCATGAGTTTTATGCCGGTGTGGAAAAGTCCTCTGAATTTATAAAAAAGTCCGGGTTTAGGTTATTGAGAGGAGAGCACATCAATGTAAAGGACATAATTAACATAGTTGGTATCGACGACCCGGCTGGTAAGCCTTTTGGGGGCAAGGTAGAAACCGGGGTGGCGTCATTGGTGGCCCGGTGCGACCCGGGGCTATTCACACTTTTTCTCTTTCATCGTCCGCCTAATTCTGAAGATTACGTAAGTAATCTGCCCATAGACCTCCAACTATCCGGCCATACGCATGGCGGACAGCTTTTTCCGTTCCGCTTTATCACCAGGATATTTTTCCCGCTCAAGGCCGGGCTTTATGAAATAAACGGCCGATGGCTTTATGTCAGCAGTGGAGTTGGCACCTGGGGTCCGCCTCTGAGGTTCCTGACTCCACCGGAGATCGTGGTGGTTAGATTGATCCCGGATCCTTTTCAGCAAAGATCAAGGCAGTGAACACGTAGATATCAGCACCGCTTCGCCAGCAGTCGCCATCCAGTCCGGCTTTGTAACAGGTATTTTCGAGGAAGGTAATTTTGTCCCAGTTGTGCTCTGTAGCTACCTGGGGGAGTAAAACGCCGCGATTAAACCCTCTGATGATATAGAGTCCGTGTCTTCCTACTTCTATTTGGTCGATATTGTCGATCTTTCTTAAGGGCGATAGCACAGATATCTCGATGTCGATATCAGGGAGTTCGTCGGCCGTAAGCGGCGCGAACCGCGGATCCTTAAAGGCCGCGGAATAGGCCATTTCACGTACTGTTTGATGAAGTGGTTGAGCGGAAGAAAATATACCGATACAACCCCGAAGGCGTCCCTGTTTATGGAGGGTGACGAATGCCCCATGGTGGCCGTAAATCTCTCCTTCACCAGGCAGGGTAATTTTTTCGCCGTTACCCCGGAGATGATATTTGATCTCCTCTCTTGCCAGCCGGAGGAGTATCTGTTTTTCTTCTGGGGTGAGGCTGAACTCTTTCATCCAAAAAATACCTTCACCGCAAAGGCGCAAAGCACGCAGAGAAAAATTTTCAAAGTTTAGAGAGGCTCTTGCAAAAATCCATTTTTTGTCCTTCCCGCAACGCTTTTGAGCGGGAATCTGGTTTTATTCAAGTAAAAACCATATCCGTCCCCGAATGCCTGTATCCCCGATAGAATCATTCGGGGATGACAGACAATTTTGCAAGAGGCTCTTATTATACATCAATCGAGATAAAATTGGACTCTTTTTGTAGTTGCCACACCATGATAATTTTATTAAAGTCGTTTTGGTTTCTGCGAACCTGGATTTAGCCATGCGCCACTTTTTGCTGATTATTTTAACATGTATAGTTTTTAGCACACTGGGCTGTATGACCACGGCCTATCGGTTGGCGACAGACGAGCGAACGGTTGGTTGTTGTGTCGATGATACGGTCATTACAGCCAAGATACGCAAGAGTTTCATCGATGACCCTATACTGAGTGTCTTTGACATCAAGGTCATGGTTCACAAGCGGCACGTGGTCTTAGCCGGAATTATTAAGACCAGCTCCCAGGTTAAACGCGCTACTTTTCTGGCGCGGAGAGCGCCCGGGGCGCGTGAGGTGAAAACTTATTTTTTGTCCGGACGTAAACCAGGGCATTCCCTTAATGGTTTTATTGACGATTGCCTGATTACGAGCCGGGTCAATACGAAGCTTATCGGTGACCCTGATCTCCGGGTTTTTCAGATAGATGTCTATACGGTTTGTGGGCATGTAGTTATGGCGGGGATAGTAAACAGCAAAGAACGCGCCGGTCTGGCTATAAAATATGCTTATGGAGTTTCCGGTGTACGCAAAGTCCAGTCTTTTATCATGGTCGGTAAAGGAGACAGCCTTTTTTAAGTGTTTTGCAAGTACTCAGGTTCAAAGTTCCAAGGTTCACGGTTCAAGGTTAGAGAAGGACGAACGCGGAGTTTATCCGGTTTTTGCGATACGCCAAGCGGTCTTGCACGGAAGTCCAGAGCGAACTCTATGTCGCCTTGGATAAAGAGAACGGTTCACCGTGCACCGTTCTGGGTTTTGTTAACCCTGAACCCTGAACCTTGAACCTTGGACCTGACAACTTGAGTAGTTACAGCATCTCGATATTTTCGTATCTAGCCGCCGACTGCTGATGGCTCTAAATGGAGGGAAGATGAGATGATCGAACGGTACGCACGGCCGGAAATGGCCCGTATATGGTCGCTGGAAAATAAATACCGCACCTGGTTAAGGGTGGAGATATTGGCCTGCGAGGCCTGGTCCAAACTGGGAGTTATTCCTAAGGAGGCCTTGCAGGTAATAAAGAAGAAGGCGGCTTTTTCTGTATCCCGCATAGACGAGATAGAAAAAGAGACGAAGCACGACGTTATAGCCTTTTTAACCAACGTGGCTGAGAATGTCGGGCCGGAGGCCCGGTTTATCCACTGGGGGCTGACCTCATCGGATATCCTGGATACGAGTATGGCCCTTCTTCTCAAAGAGGCGGCGGACCTTATTATTGAGGATGTGCATAACCTGCTCTCGGTTATCAAGAGGCGGGCCTTGGAACACAAGGACACGGTTATGATCGGCCGGTCGCACGGCATCCATGCCGAGCCCATTACTTTCGGCCTGAAACTGGCCATCTGGCATGATGAGATGCGGCGCAACCTGGCCCGCTTAAAGGAGGCCAGAGAGACCATTGCCTACGGGAAGCTTTCCGGCGCAGTGGGTACTTTTGCCAATATCGACCCGGAGGTAGAGGCCTATGTCTGCAAGAAGTCCGGTCTCAAACCGGCCCCGGCCTCATCACAGATTATCCAGCGTGATCGCTACGCCCACTTCTTTAACACCCTGGCCGTCCTGGCCGGTTCCTTAGAAAAGATTGCGGTTGAGATCAGGCATCTTCAGAGGACAGAGGTCTTGGAAGCCGAAGAATATTTTAGCGCCGGCCAGAAAGGCTCTTCGGCCATGCCCCATAAACGCAACCCTATCAATTCTGAAAATATCTGCGGGTTGGCGCGATTGGTGCGTTCCTATGCCGTAGCCGCTATGGAGAACATCCCTCTCTGGCATGAGCGAGATATAAGCCATTCTTCAGTGGAACGGGTTATTGCCCCGGATGCCACCATACTGCTTGATTTTATGCTGCATCGCGCTACAAACCTCCTCGATCGTTTGATTGTTTATCCCGAACGGATGGCTGAGAACCTGCGGAAGACAGGCGGACTGATATTTTCGCAGCAGGTCCTTCTCCTTTTGACGCAAAAGGGTGTAAGCCGGGAAGAGGCATACCGCATAGTGCAAAGAAATGCCATGCGGGCCTGGGAGAAGGGAGGGGACTTTAAGAAACTCCTTCTGAAGGATAAAGACGTGGCGCGTTATATAAGCAGAGCAGAACTTGAGCAGGCCTTCGATCTCAGACATCACCTGAAACATGTGGATACTATATTCAAGCGGGTGTTTAGATAGAGTATTTGGACGCAGATGAACGCAGATTGTCGGGATGTTAAATAATTTTCTGCGAATATCGGCGAAAATCCGCGTCCTATTTAACCTGTTAGGAGAAACACATGGATAATGAAAAAGAGCGCCTTAAGGCCATCCTTATTGAAAAATCTTACCAGAAACGGAAGGTCGTCCTTACTTCCGGCCGGGAGAGTGATTTTTATATAGACTGCAAACAGACTACGCTTTCGGCGGAAGGGGCTTATCTGGTGGGAAAGGTGATGTTTGAACGTATCCGGCAGGCCCCGGTGAAGGTTCAGGGCGTTGCGGGAATGACCTTGGGCGCTGATCCAATGGTTGCGGCCATAGCCGTGGCCAGTCATATAGCCGGGAATCCCATTCATGCCCTTATCATCCGTAAGGAACCCAAGAAGCATGGAACAGCTTCCTGGATTGAGGGTAAAAATAACTTACCGGTGGGGGCCGCAGTGACTATAGTGGAAGACGTGGTAACGACCGGCGGTACACTCCTTAAGGCCATAGAGAGGGCTGAGGCGGAGGGATTCAGGGTTGTCCAGGTATTGGCCCTGGTTGATCGTAATGAAGGCGGGAGGGAATTCCTTAAAGAGAAAGGCTACGATCTTGAAGCTGTTTTTGTGCGTGAGGATTTAACTAAATAGTTACCATCCGAAAAGCCCACAAAAACCTCCCCTCCCCTGGCGGGAGGGGATTAAGGGGAGGGGGGAACATCTTGGTTTTGCACAATCTTTTCACCCCCACCCTAGCCCTCCCCCGTCAAAGGGGGAGGGAATATAGGGGTTTCCATATGAAAACCAAATAGCATCGACGAGATACCGAAAATACATACGAGGGAGGACGACGGATGCCAATTTATGAATTTCGCTGTTTGGATTGCCAGCATATCTTTGAGCTCCTGGCGTTAAATAAAGAGGACCGGATTGAAGCCAAGTGTCCCAAATGCGGATGTGATTCCTTCGAGAGGGTTTTAAGTTGTACTAATTATACCATGAGTGGTAGCCGATCAGGGGCAAGTTCCGGGAGTACGAGCGTGAACAGTCGTTCCTGCGACGGAGGGAGTTGCACGACTATTGATATCCCCGGGCCGTCCAAATAGCTTCCCGGTGACATCAGAGGTAAAAAGTAGTTGAGTGGTTGAGTGGTACTACTCAACTACTCAACCGCAAGCCGCATCAACAGGTATTCGTATCGTAAATGTGGTCCCTTCGCCCACTGTGCTCTCTACACCAATGGTCCCGTTGTGCTTATGGATAATATTATAGGCCAGGTGAAGACCTAACCCCGTCCCTTTTCCCGCCTCCTTGGTGGTAAAGAATGGGTCGAATATCCTGGAGAGGTTTTCTTTGGGAATGCCTGAGCCCGTGTCACTTATTTTAATCTCCACATAAGCATTGTCAGCCGTTGTGGTAATCTTGATCTCGCCCTGTTTTTCTATGGCCTGCGCGGCATTGACCAGAAGATTCATGAAAACCTGGTTAAGCTGATAAGGATAGCATTGCACCAGGGGAAGTGCTCCATATTCCTTCGTGACGGTAGCTTTGTATTTGAGTTCGTTCCAGACAATATTCAGGGTTGATTCAAGGCATTTATTAATATCCGCAGATTGTAACTTATCCTCACCGGGGTGGGCAAAGTCTTTCAGATTAACGATGATCTTCTTAATCCGTTCAGTTCCCTCCCGAGTCTCTCTAATGAGGTTTTCCGCATCGTCCAGAACAAAATCGATGTCAATTTCAGCTTCTACCGCCCTGATGGCCCCCACCTGTTCTGCGAGGGGGTTGCCGCATTCGCCTCTGGCTACGACATCTTCCAGGCCTGTAACCAGCTTCCTGTATTCTTTTACGAGTCTGCTGAGATCGCTTTGATAATCTGAAAGCGCTTTCAGATTGCTGCTGATAAACGCGGCAGGGTTATTAATTTCATGAGCCACGCCCGCGGCAAGCTGCCCGACCGAGGCCATTTTCTCAGAATGTATCATCTGCGCCTGGGTCTCTTTTAATTTTGCCAGTGCCTGTTCCGCTTCCTCTTTACTTTTCCGAAGCTCGGCAATGCGCTCTGAAAGCATCTCCTCCAGCCTCTCACGGTAAGCCCGATTATCAATCTCAAGCTGACGGCGGTGCAAAGCGTTTTTTACACTGATTAATATCCCTCTGGGATGAAACGGTTTAACAACATATCCACAAATGCCAATTCCCAGGACAACCTCTACGACGGACGGATCATCTACCACTGTGACCATGACAACCGCCGTATCCCAATGCTCGGCCAAGACGTACCGGACGAAATCCAGTCCTGATTCCCCGGGCATCTTCATATCGCAAAGGACCAGTTCGAAGCTCTGCTCCTTCAAACGCTCACGCGCTTCTGCCGCACTGGCGGCCAGGGTACAGTCGTAACCATTGTTCTCAAGTATCTGCCCGATCAGTCGCCGAACAGGCTCTTCATCATCCACGACCAACACTTTCGTCATGATTGTCCTCCGTTCTCGGCCAACCTGCCTGCGGCAGACCGTAGGCCTGGTGGCCGGGCGTCTTATATCAAGTTGCATTCAAATCCCCCTTGTATGTTGAAAGTTAGAGGGAACAAAATTTTTAAGTTCTTTTCT
>JASEGX010000066.1 GCA_030017815.1 Thermodesulfobacteriota bacterium
CCATAAAAAGTACAGATAGGCGATTCTTGCCAATCAGGGAGATTTTTCGGATGTGTTGCGCGTCCAGCCACAGACCTACCTTCCCCCTGAAATCATCAAGGTTACATTTTTTTGCGCCCATGGTAATAGCGCCTCCCTGTTTTTATGTGTCGGACAGAGAAAAATCCGCCTTTAAAAAAGCGAAAAGCGGCACAAACTCTCACGCCGTGCCGCTTCCCACACTCTCAGATCAGATATATTCTTTATTTTTTCTCTTTTTTCTTGGCGGGCTTTTCTTCCTTCTTGGCGCTTGTCTTTGGTTTTGGCTTGGCGTGGGCCTTACAGGTTTTACACATTGTGCCATCCCCCTTTAGGCATTATTTTTTAAAATGTTATCAGCAAGCATAAGATAAGTCAATAAATTTTGGAGGCCCTGAACACCATCAAGACATCATCTGCGGCGTTGCCTTCGATCGCTCCTCCTTGCGGCGCCTTGCATCTAATATCTTGCCGGTGATCAGGAATATTACATAATCTGCTGATCTTAATCTTGATGGCCAAATTAGACGGTGGAGTTGGGGAGGTCATGTAAGGGTAATTTTATTCCAAAAAACACATGAAAGTGTTATGAAATAATGTATCCGTTCACCGTGATCGGTTCACCGTTGTCCGTGAAAAGCACAAAAACGCCTTTTTCGGTGAACGGGGATGCGTATTCCTGCGAAGCTTGTCCCTGATGCCGACCAGGGAGCAGGAATCCAGAAACTAAAAGACTGGATTCCGTGTCAAGCACGGAATGACAGATAAGAGGGTATTTATAGATGAAAAAAGTCCGTGTTGTTTTTGTTCTGGCAATTGGAATCGCCATTGCCCTGGCAGCCATTATTTTGTACTCCAATAACAAAGAAGATGGAAATTTCGTCAAGCTTTCCGGCAACATAGAGGCTACAGAGGTAGCCATAAGCTTCAAGATTCCGGGGAGACTTGTGGAAAGACGGTTTGATGAGGGTCAGTGGGTCGAAAAGGGTGAGGTCATGGCACGCTTGGATGACGTCGACCTTAAACACCAGGTGAATCTGGTCAGAGCCAATCTGGCCGCGGCCCAGGCCAGATTAAGGGAACTGCTGGCAGGCTCAAGGGTACAGGAGATCAAGCAGGCCGGGGCCGCATTGAAGCAGGCCGAGGCTGATATGCAAAACAAAGAGCGGGATCTAAACCGGGTGCTGCCGCTGTACGAAGCCGGGATTGCATCTAAAAAGACACGGGATGACGTAGCGACGGCCTATAAAATATCCCAGGAGGCCTATCAAAAGGCTGGAGAACACTACGCATTGGTAAAAGAGGGGCCTCGTAAGGAGGACATAGAGTCCGCCCGGGCCCAGGCAGCATCGGCGGAGGCCTCTTTGAAACTTGCCGAAACCAACCTAAGTTATGCCGCTGTGTATGCCCCTATCTCAGGGGTGGTGCTTTCCAAGGCTGCGGAGCCAGGCGAAGTCTTATCCCCAGGCAGGCCTGTTCTTACGCTCGGAGACATAGACCATGTCTGGCTCAGGGCTTATATTGATGAAAAAGACCTGGGTAAGGTGAAATGGGGGCAAGAGGCCTCAGTAACCACAGATTCTTATCCTGGTAAGGTCTATAAGGGCAAGGTATCTTTTATCTCATCTCAGGCTGAATTTACTCCCAAGACTGTCCAGACGGAGAAAGAGCGAGTCACGCTTGTTTACCGGATTAAGGTAGATATGGACAACAAGGATCGGGAACTAAAACCCGGCATGATTGCGGATTGCCGTATTAAGCTGGGGTTATAGATCATATCCAGTTGTATTTACCTGACAAAAACACAAATGCCATTCCTGATGCCATGTTTGCCATTGATGTCCAAAATCTGACGAAGAATTTCAGAGACGTTGTGGCCGTGGATAATCTCACCCTTCAGGTCAAGGAAGGAGAGATATACGGCCTGGTCGGTCCGGATGGCGCCGGCAAGACCACCACACTGCGGCTCCTTTCCGGTGTCCTCAAACCAGATAAAGGGGAAGGGACAGTAACCGGTTTCAGGCTTTTTCACGACCGGGAAGAGATTAAGGAAAACATATCCTACATGCCCCAGCGTTTCGCCCTTTACACCGAGCTGACCGTGGAAGAAAATATCCGCTTCTATGCAGATGTCTTTGAAGTCCCGCCGAAGGTATGGCGTGAGCGCGCCGAACGCTGGCTGAAAATGTCCAACCTTTTTGATTTTAAAAATCGCCTGGTACAGAACCTTTCGGGCGGCATGAAACAGAAGGTAGCCCTCATCTGTGCACTGATTCACACGCCCAAAATGCTCCTCTTAGATGAACCAACCAATGGCGTGGATCCGGTATCACGGCGTGATTTTTGGGGTATCCTTTATGGACTGCTCAAGGAGAAGGTGACGATCCTGGTCTCTACTGCCTATTTGGATGAGGCAGAGAGGTGTGACCGTATAGGACTTCTTTACCACGGGCGGATGCTCCTGGAGGGGGATCCGGCCGCCGTAAAGAACCGGTTTCCCGGGCAGGTAGCTGAGATTATTTGTGGGGAACGTGAGCGGGTCAAATCTCTACTCCAGGACCTGGAGGGCGTTCAGGACGTTATCGTGAGCGGCGACCGCATCCACGTTCACCTTGATGACTTTAAAAGACGGGAATCTGTTGTGAGAGAGAGATTAAAAGGGGCTGACATACAGGCAGAGTGTTTTGCCCCTGTGTCACCTTCTTTAGAGGACGTTTTCATGTCCTTGGTGCAACGGGAACAGAAGAAGGGCGAGGCAGGATGACTTCAGAATACTCGGTAAGTGTAAGTGAACTCGTAAAACAATTTGGGGATTTCACCGCTGTCGATCGTATCAGTTTTAGCGTGCGAAAGGGTGAGATATTCGGCTTTCTGGGGCCGAACGGCGCGGGAAAATCGACCACCATACGTATGCTCTGTGGCCTGATCAGCCCCACAAGTGGAAATGGAACGGTGGGAGGATTTGATATCGTCAGGGAATCCCAGAAGATCAAAAAGCATATCGGCTATATGTCGCAGAAGTTTTCTCTATACGATGACCTTAAGGTAGGAGAGAATATCGGTTTTTTCGGCGGGGTATATGGACTCTCCGGTCAAAAAATGAAAGAGCGCACAGATTTCATTTTGGATTTTGTCGGCCTATCGGAAAAGAGGGAGAGCGTTACCGCTACACTTGCTACCGGATGGAAGCAGCGGTTGGCCCTGGGTTGCGCCATACTCCATGAGCCGGCTATCGTGTTTCTGGATGAGCCCACGTCTGGTGTTGATCCCCTCTCCAGACGCCGCTTCTGGGATCTCATTTACCTTATGTCCTCTCAAGGGGTCACGGTCTTCGTAACCACCCATTATATGGATGAGGCAGAGTACTGCGATCATCTGGCCTTGATCTATCGCGGCCGGATTATTGCCCTTGGCAGTCCACAGGAGCTCAAACGCCGGCATATGACGGAAGCTATTCTGGAAGTCACTTGTTATCCACTGGTGGAGGCCCTGGAGGCGCTTCAGGGTGGGTCTCCTCCATTTGATACCGCCATATTTGGAAACACGCTTCACGTGAAAGTACAAGAGCCAGTCTCCGGGCAAGATGCCATCCGGGAAAGGCTGGCCAGTGATGCAATAGAGGTCCAGAACATACGGGCCATAGTCCCTTCTCTGGAAGATGTGTTTGTTACCCTTATCGAACAGGAAGACGCAAAGGAATCTAACCGTGTTCAGGCTTAAACGTCTTTACGCTGTTACCCTGAAAGAATTTATCCAGATATACCGTGATCCCCGCAGCCTGGCCATGGTTATATTGCTACCCGTTCTGCTCATCGTCCTCTTTGGGTATGCGGTGACTTTTGACATTAAACACGTTCCTATGGCTGTTTTTGATCAGGATCGAACCCAGAAGAGCCGCGACTTCATTCAACTCTTTGCCAACTCCCGGTATTTTTCTATACATAGCTATCGAGATAACTATCAGGAAATCATCGGGGATATGGACGCCGGTCGTATTAAATTCGGTCTCGTCATTCCAGCCAAGTTTTCACGGGCATTATCTGCTGACCAGGAAGTTCCGGTTCAAGTACTCCTGGATGGAAGCGACCCCAACACGGCCAACATCGTTCTTAGCTATGTCAATGGGATTACCGAGATATTTAACGGCGCTATCCGGGGGTATAAAATTCCTGTTACAGCCCGGGTGCGCGTCTGGTTTAACGAAGAGATGGAGAGCAAGAATTTTATAGTCCCGGGCCTGATCGCGGTCATTATGACGGTGATCGGGGCGCTTTTGACTTCCCTTACGGTGGCCCGCGAGTGGGAAAGGGGCACGATGGAAGGTCTCATCTCGACTCCGGTAAAAAAGCTGGAGCTTATCCTGGGAAAACTCATCCCGTACTTCGTCCTGGGCATGGTGGATATGTTTATTGCCGTAGCCTCAAGCCGCATCATTTTTGACGTGCCTCTGCGCGGCAGTTTCGCGGTGCTGGTATTTATCTCCAGTATATTCATGATCGGTTCCATTGCCTTTGGCTTCTTCTTATCGGTCATAGCCAAAAATCAACACATGGCCAATCAATTAGCCATATTTACCACGTTTCTGCCTGCCTTCCTGTTATCAGGTTTTCTCTTTCCCATCATGAATATGCCTGTTTTATTACAGATTATCACCCAGGTGGTTCCGGCCCGGCACTTTGTTGCGGCCCTGAGGGCCATCTATCTCAAGGGGCTTGGGTTAGACTTTTTATGGATGCAGACCGTAATCCTGGCCATAATCAGCTTGGTCGGCATAGCCGCAGCATATATCAAGTTCAAAAAATTTCTGGAGTAGAGACGTCTTGTTCAACCGCATACGCACCATCATTATAAAAGAGTTCCTTCAGTTTTTGCGGGATAAACGTATGCGCTTCACCCTCCTGGTTCCGCCTATCATGCAATTGATAGTTTTTGGTTATGCGGCCAATTTCGACTTAAAGCACATCTCCACAGCGGTAATAGATTATGATCAGAGCGTGGAAAGCCGGGAGATACTCTCTCGTTTTGATAGCACGGCCTATTTTGACATAAAACATAGGGTGAGGACTATGCCGGAGCTTAAAGAGCTTATAGATCGAAGCAGGGTCATCCTGGGTATAGTCATTCCGGCCGGGTATGCCAATGACGTGCGGAGCGGGAAACCCACCAGTATCCAGGCGCTTCTGGATGGTACGGATTCGAATAGCGCCATGGTAATTGTCGGCTACCTGAACCGGATTTTGGGTAGTTATAATCGTGCCCTTTCCGCAAATTTGATCACGGATTATGGCGGGGTCACGGTTGAGCCGCGTACCTGGTATAATCCGAACCTGGAAAGCCGGGTCTTTTTCGTCCCCGGAGTCATTGCCCTGGTGGTCTTCATAGTCACTATGATACTCACCGCCATGGCTATTGTGAAAGAATACGAGATCGGCACCATAGAACAGATTCTCGTGACGCCGATACGGCCGATTGAGCTTATCCTGGGAAAACTCTGCCCGTTTGCGGTTGTTGGCATTATCGATGTCGTTTTGATCAGCATAGTCGGCCGCTTATTATTCCAGGTTCACATAGTTGGCAACCCTCTGGTGCTTTTTCTCGGCGCTATAATGTTTCTCTTAAGTTCTTTAGGGTTTGGACTTTTCCTTTCCACAATATCGCGTACCCAGCAGCAGGCCCTTATGACCAGTTTCTTATTCATTAACCCGGCCGTCATGCTCTCCGGCTTTGGCTTCCCCATTGAGAATATGCCTCAGTGGGTGCAATACCTGACCTATCTGAATCCGCTGCGTTACTTTGTGGCGGTTATCCGTGGGGTATATCTAAAAGGCGTTGGCCTTGACATCCTCTGGCCTCAACTGCTGGCTATGGCCGTGATAGGCATATCCACGATAACCATAAGTGCCTTAAGGTTTAAGCAGAAACTGGGGTAGGGAAAGACGAGTAAGTATTAAGGTCACCCATTAAACTGTGACCCTTCAAACTGACGGGAGCCTTTGGATATAGAAGGGCTTCATTCTTAGCAAATATTGCCATTGCTACCACCAGGGATACCGGTAAGGGTAGTACCCCCCAGGGATAATACCAATAATATGGATGTGGGTAAGCATGGTAACCCCTTTCTTTCCTTTCCTCCGGCCAGAGATAGATTTCCCTGGCCAGAATTAAAGGATAAGTATACTCTATTTCGCCTAGAGACTGGGTCTTCTTTCCTTTGATTTCTCCAGCTACTGTTACCTTTCGTCCCTTTTTGTAGATAGCAACGTCGAGGTAATCAGGGCTTAGGGCGAGAAATCTCCCCTCCGAGCAATCCACATCCAATGGTTTTCCCTGGATGTCTGCAGGCTTTTGCAGTATTTCCATTAAGGTTCCCTATTTTTTGTTCACAGAGCATATAATTTCTCCGCTCCAGAGCACTATTATACCCTTATACGCCTTCGGATCTTTCTCCACCATGCTCAACGTGAGATCCTCAGACACCTGCTTCCTGAGTTCTTTAGATATTACGGGGGCGCAGCCCATATTGAGAAAGAAAGACCAGATCATCAAACCGAGGCAAAAAATTTTCTGCCCTACGTGGAATTTCATCGAACATATCATGTTCATCTGAGAAGCTCCATATTATTATGGCACAAGATAGCGGAGCTATCAACAAAACCTATTTAAAAAGAGGCCTTGGGCTGACCGGTATTAAGTCATTGTTTTTAATAGGCTGTCTGGAGGCCAGCTTGTGACTTTTTTGCGTTGCCTAAATTAGCCCAGTATGTTTAGGATCTTATCAAGCAGGTAAAAAAACGTCCAGGTCGGGATAAAAATGCACGGCTGGATAGTACCACCGCCCAAAGAGCCCGCAAAAAGCAGGGAAGAGTTTAAAAAGGAAAGAAAGGAAAAGGTGAGGTGGCTCATCAGGCATGGATACCTCCGGTCAGAGCGCATAAAGGATGCCGTGCTTAAGATTCCCAGGGAAGATTTCATACCCCTCCCTTACAGAGACTATGCCTATCTTGAAGTTCCCCTTCCCCTCCCTGGCGAAAATGCGACTATATCCTGTCCTCACAGTTATCCCCTCTTTTATGAGGCACTGGGTTTAGATGAAGGCCATAGATTTCTCGAGGTTGGCCTTGGCTCCGGCTATGGAGCGGCACTGGCCAGGGAAATTGTTGGACCATATGGTCTAGTGGTATCCCTGGAAATTGACCCGTTGACCTTTCAATTTGCGAGAAAAAATCTCGAAAATGCCGGCTATGAGGATATGATCCTGGTTAAAGGAGATGGAGGACTTGGTTATCCAGAGAGGTCTCCCTATGACCGAATCTGCATCACGGCGGCATGTCTTGAGCCTCCTCCGCCTTTGCTAGAACAGCTCAAGACCGGGGGAAGGTTAATTTGCGCCGGTGAAAGAATACGAGATCCAGTATCTGGTTTTGCTCGAAAAAGGCGCAAGAGGTATCAGAAGAAAGATTATCTGTGAAGTGCTGTATGTTTCTTTAAGAGGGAGGTATGGAGTAAGGGATGAAAAAGGAGAATAAAAGGATTCTGAATCCTCTGGTCGAAAAGGTAGGCGGGAGGTTTTCGACGGCATTGGGTATCCACCTTTCTTCGCTAAATCCAGGGGAAATCTTCAAGTGGTTCTTGGCCTCCGTCCTTTTTGGCGCAAGAATATCAGAACCCATTGTGATCAAGACCTATAGAGGGTTCGAGAAGGAGGGAATCCTATCACCTGAAGCTATTCTTGATACCGGGTGGGATGGCCTGGTGGAAGTCCTCGACGGAGGTGGCTACGTGAGGTACGACTTTAAAACAGCCACAAAGCTCCTTGAGGTTAATAGGGTTCTGGCGGATACGTACGATGGAGACTTGAATCTGCTGCACTCAAAGGCCTCAGACCCCAGAGACCTTGAAGGCCGGCTCAAGGCCCTGGGCCGGGGCATAGGAGAGGTGACGGTTAACATCTTTCTAAGGGAGATGAGAGGTGTATGGGAGAAGGCAAGGCCCCTTCCGTCAGACCTCGTGGTCATAGCAGCAAAAAAGCTTGGCCTCATCCCCGGGAACCTGAAAGATAAGGGCCTGATCTTACAAGTATTGGTAAATAAATGGATTAATGAAGGCATGGGTATGAAAGATTTCCCGGACTTAGAGGCAGCTCTCCTTAGGCTTGGTAAGGACTACTGCCGGAAAAATCTCTGCCCCAGGTGTCCGGTAACGGACTGCAAAGGGAAAGAGAAAGGTTAAGGCGTGTCCCTTTCCATATCTACCGCAGCCTTTTCAGGCCAGCTATTTTCGACAAAACCCTCTTGCTGGGGCCACGCATGCGGGGTCAGGCCGTACTCCCGCAATCAGCCGATGGCCTCCCGTAATGTCCTGCTCAGTTCGGCGAGGTTATAAGGTTTGGCTATGGCACTGCAAAAGCCGTATTCCGTGAAGTTGGCCATTACCGGGTCATCGGAATAGCCGCTGGAAACGATAACCTTTATATTCGGGTCTATTTCCTGTAGCTTCTTAACGGTCTCCTTACCGCCCATTCCGCCGGGAACGGTCAAATCCATGATGACGGCGGTAAATGGTGCACAGGTTTCCCCGGCTGCCTTGTAAAGTTCGATGGCTTCAGCCCCATCTCGGGCAAACTCCACGTCATGCCCCAGGGTTTTTAACATCCATCCCGCCACACTCCGGACCGAGTCGTCATCATCCATAACCAGTATTCGCCCGGTTCTTTTGCTTGTTTTTGCCTTTTTTTCTCCGGTGGCCGCAGGAATATCCCCAGAGGCAGGTAAGTAGATGGAAAAGGTGGTTCCTGCTCCGACCGGAGCTTCGGCCTCAATATGCCCGCTGTGCTTTTTTATGATGGAATAGGCCACAGCCAGCCCCAGTCCGCTCCCCTTCTGTTTGGTAGTGAAATAAGGTTCAAAGATTTTCTGGAGATGTTTTTGCGGTATGCCGATTCCCTGGTCTGTAACAGTTATTTTTACATGCCTTCCGTCCTTTAACGGCCCGGGATTTTCTGCTCCAACCACCATATTTTGGGCCTGAATCTTGATTATCCCCCCTCCGGGCATGGCCTGCGAGGCATTGATAACCAGGTTATTGATAACTTGGGCGACCTGACCCTCGTCCACTTCAACCGGCCAGATATCATCTGGAATGGAAAACTGGCACTGAATATTGCATCCGTGCAGGGCGAAGCGGGCTGAGTCTTTCAATAATCCGGAGATAGAGATTATCTTTTTAACCGGCGCCCCTCCCTTAGAGAAGGTAAGCAGTTGCTGGGTCAGATCTCTGGCGCGCAGGCAGGCCCTTTCTGCCTCATTTAACAAGTGAAGGGCGGTCCCGGGGGAGCCCATGTGCATCTGGGCTATATTGATATGGCCCATAATTCCGGTAAGGATATTATTAAAATCGTGCGCAATTCCGCCGGCCAGGACGCCCAGAGATTCGATCTTTTGTCGCCGGAAAAGCTCTTCTTCCAGTTGCCGCTCCCGGGTTATATCTGCCATATAGCCTATAATCTCAAGTGGGCTGCCTTTTTCGTCGCGCACTAATTTGAGCTCGTCCCGTACCCACCTGTATGTGCCGTCCTTATGCAAAAAGCGGTACTCATGAAGGTGATGTCTTTTCTCAAACAGCCGGGACAGATCAGCAAAAATGCGGGGTCTATCCTCGGGATGGATATGGTCGGCCCAGAAGTCGGGGTTCTCTGTGAACTCCCTTGCCTCATATCCAAAGAGGGTTTTGGCATTGTCGCTTACGAAGGTAGCGGGGTAACTGCCCCCCGCTTCACAGCTATATATGATGGCCGGGTTGCAGGTAAGCAGATACTGCAACCGGGCCTTGGCTGAAATAATCTCTTCCTCGGCCCGTCTGCGCTCGGTGATGTTATGGAAAATACCCTGGATGATCTTTCTCCCCCCTATTTCGACAACGCTGGCGCTGATCTCTACGGGAATTTTACGCCCGTCTCTGTCGAGTACAAACAGGTTTTCGGCTAAGGCCCTTCCACTTCGAGTATGTTCCAGGAAAATCTTTTGGTAACGTTCGGCTTCTTCCTTGGGATGGAGTTTTGCTTGGTGCATACCAACAATCTTTTCAGCAGGCAGGCCAAGCAACTCCTCAGCTCGTTTATTGACCTCAAGGATAGTTCCGGTTTCCACATCTGCTATGAATATAGCGTCATTGGCGGTTTCGATGAGTCTGCGGTATTTTTCTTCGGATTGCCGCAGGGTGTCTTCCATGCGCTTGCGCTCGGTGATCTCTTGTACGACTTCGACGATGGCTATGATTTCTCCCGCCGCGTTCCTAACCGGATAACCTCGAAAGAACCATACTCTTCCATCGGGGCTAATGGTCTCCCCCTGTTGGGGTTGACCGGTTTTCAGGATTTTTGTGGCCGGACAGTCTGGGCAGGGTTCGCTATTCTGGAACCACTCTTTATAGCAATAGCTTCCCACCAGTGCATCGGTTGTCATGCCAACCGACTCGGCGGCGGCCCGGTTTGCCCATAGAATCTTCATTTTTGTGTCCACATAAATTACAAGTTCTGACATGGCTTCCAAAATAATGGTTTTTTCTTCTTCCGTCTTTTGCAGCGCCTGCTCCATTTCTTTATATCTGTTTTCTGCCTTTTCCAGGTCGGTAATGCGCTGGCGCAGTTCTAATAATTCATTTATGAGTTGTTCCCTTGTCTTAGATTCGTCTTTCATCTTGCTCTCCGGACAGATAACGGAATATTTTTGTGTGTCCAACTATTTAGTGCTCATCCGGAATTTTTTGGTTTCCGGACGAAAACTACCTATTTAACTTTCCCTTCGTAGTCTATCGGCTTATTCCTAAAACCTCTATAAGAATATGCTGAAAGCAGGTTTTTAGCTAAACCCTTTGCAGAATCCCCCGCGGCTTGCCGCGGGGATGAATGCATGCCTTGCCAGGGGGTTATAAGGGGGGCGGAGTACCACCCTTACCCAGCTAGGCCCTTGCGCTTGATTGTGATATAAACACTGCATGACGATTCGACGAACGAGTCATGCGGTATATGATACCATTTACCATTTGGTATGGTGTCCGAAGTATAGGAAAAACATCTTCGACCGAGATGATATAAGGGAAGGTGCTTTGGCTTTGGGTGGCTTTGGGGTCAACTGCTGGCTATGGCCGTGATAGGCATATCCACGATCGGCATAAGCGCGTTACGGTTTAAGCAGAAACTCGAACAGGGAAGATCACAGTCTAAGGGGAACCGAGAAAAGAAGAGATGCATCCTGCCGCTTCGCTTTTTGCTCCTGGTGGAGAAAGGAAATGATCTCCATCGAGGGGATGAAAGTGGGTCTGCGGACATACTCGCCCAATGGCATTCTCATAGTTTATGCTGCTTCCGGCGTTATAGATTTCCAGGATTCTATCCTGGCGGGCGTAGAGGCATAATACGGGTGTGCTCTTTAAATGTACCCGCGCTAGGGGGTTAAGGGTCAAGAATTCACAGATGGTCTTCCAAAGCCTCGCCCTTTTTCGCTCTAACG
>JASEGX010000259.1 GCA_030017815.1 Thermodesulfobacteriota bacterium
TGTAAATCTGTGGCTAAATGCTTTTTTTAGGTATGATAATAAAAGAAAAAATATCGGTGATGATCAGCGTAGATCAGCGGCTGAGTAGTTAAATAAAAATTACGCAGCTAAGGTGCAATGGCTTCGGATGATCCGTCCAAGTTCGGCCCATTTGACCGGTTTCTTTAAGAGGATGGCGGCATAGCCTTCTTCGAGGGTCTTTTTGGCCTGGATGGCGGTGGGGTTACCGGTTAAGACCAGGATATTGGCGTCCGGATCAAAGGCCTTTATCTCCCGCGAGGACTCATACCCATCCATAACCGGCATATCCATATCCATCAATACCAGGTCAGGGCGGAGTTCTTTGTACTTTTCCAACCCCTCCAGTCCGTTAACGGCCTGGGCAACGGTAGAATAACCTTCCATTTCCAATATCTCGCTCAGAGTGCTCAACACACCCAAGTCATCATCGATAATCAATATCGTTCCGGTACCCATTAGTAACCCTTAGTAACACCTTAATGTGACCTTAAAACCTTTTATGTTAGCCTCACCTCTTTGTCAAGAAAAAAACAACATATTGTATGAAAAAATTTTAATTATACAATATTTAGTAAAAACAGTAGGTTACAGGCCGCTAAAATAGGGGCTTTCCGGGCGGTCAATGAGAAAGGTTAATGATTACAAAATGTTCGGCTCTCAGCTATCTACCGCAGAGCAGGCAGGGGTAGAAAAAGTAACTATTCAGGTTCAAAGGTTCACGGTTCAAGGTTAGTCCGGCTTCACGCTTTCAGCGATTAGCTGTCAGCAAAAATCCAAGACAAACAACTCATTAAGCTGAGTGCTGATTGCTCCATCCGGAATCCTTGGGTTTTCGGATGGAAACTACTGACTACCGACTATGTCATTCCAGTTCGGCCCAATTATGCCCGGAGTGAATATTGACCACCAGTGGTACGGATAAGGTCACGGCCTTTTCCATCTTTTCCTTGACGAGAGGGATTACCCCAACCGCCTCTTTCTCCGGGGCCTCCAGGATCAATTCGTCATGGACCTGCATGATCATACGCGCTCCATAACCACCTGCGCTTAAGGCGTCGTGCACCTGGATCATAGCCACTTTAATTATATCTGCCGCTGTGCCCTGAATCGGGGTATTAACGGCCGTACGCTCCGCAAACTGTCTGGCGGCGTTATTCCGGCTATTGATGTCCGGGATTTGCCGGAAACGGCCCAGCAAGGTCCGAACATAACCTTTCTCCCGTGCGGAGGCGATAGCCTCCTTTATAAAGCTCTCCACACCTCGATATCTGGCGAAATAAGCATCGATAAAAGACCGGGCCTCCTTTTGTCCGATCCTGAGTTCCTGCGCGAGGCCAAACGGGCTCATGCCGTAAGCCACGCCGAAATTGATCGTCTTGGCCACGCGGCGCATCTCGGCCGTGACCATCTGCGGAAAGACGTGGAAAAGTTCAGCCGCGGTCATGGTATGCACGTCTTCCCCTTTTTCAAACGCCTTTATAAGCCCCTCATCCTGAGCAAAATGGGCCAGGACGCGCAGTTCTATCTGCGAATAATCAAAAGATAGCAATATCCAGCCATGGTCGGTAATAAAGGCCCGGCGTATCTGCCGTCCTTCCTCAGAACGGATGGGTATATTCTGGAGATTGGGTTCACTGCTGCTCAGGCGGCCTGTGGCCGTAACCGCCTGGTTATAATAGGTATGAAGCCTCCCGGTGGCCGTATTAATTAGTTTAGGCAGTGCATCCACGTATGTAGACTTCAACTTTGCCAGGTTGCGATAGGCTAAAATTTGCCCGGGCAAGGGATGATAAAGGGCGAGATCCTCCAGTATGCCGGCTTCCGTTGAATAAGAGCCGGTTTTTCTGGTCTTCTTTAGACGGGGCAGGTTTAATCTCTCAAAAAGTATCTCTCCGAGCTGCTTTGGGGAATTTAGGTTGAATTCACAACCCGCCGTCGCAAAAATTTTGTTTTTAATATCAGATAGTTGTGCATCAAGCTCCTGAGACATCCGGGCCAGAAAGGCGAGATCGATCCTGACGCCTGTCATCTCCATTCCCGCCAGGACTTCGAGAAGAGGCATCTCTACCTCAC
>JASEGX010000067.1 GCA_030017815.1 Thermodesulfobacteriota bacterium
GCAGCACGAACAATTCATTTTGATAATTCGGATTTTGATCATTTGATATTGTTTCGGGATTCGTGCTTCGGATTTCGAATTTATTTAATAAGTCCGTAGTCTTTAAGCACAGCCTTCAAACGTTCCACATTTTTTGGTGACATGGGCGACAGCGGCAGTCTGAGTTCCGGCGAAATCATGCCCATGAGTCCAAGCGCTGTCTTTGCCGGTATGGGATTGGTCTCATAAAACATGGCCTGGCAAAGCGGGAGAAGTTTATAGTGCAGATCCAGGGCCTTTTGTCGGTCCCGGGCCTCAAAGGCATTACAAAGATCGGCCATATCCTTTGGCGCCACATTGGATACTACGGAGATAACTCCCTTACCACCCACAGCCAGTGTAGGTAAGACCGTAAAATCGTCCCCGGATACCAGACTGAATTTCTTATTGGAGAGGCGTATAACCTCGCTGATCTGCTGCAGGGAGCCCGTGGCCTCCTTGATTCCTATGATATTTTTTATCTCTGCCAGGCGGGCCACTGTTTCGGGCAGCATATTGACACTGGTCCGGCCGGGGACATTATACAGAACGATGGGGATAGCGACTTTCTCTGCCACGGCCTTGAAATGCTGATAGAGTCCCTCCTGTGTGGGTTTATTATAATAAGGGGTGATCAACAGCGCCGCATCAGCGCCGGCTTTCTGTGCATGTTTAGTCAACAGTATGGATTCAGACGTGCTATTGGAGCCTGTACCGGCCACTACCGGCACCCGGCCGGCCGCCGTCTGTACCGTGATCTCAACTACACGCATATGTTCCTCGTGAGAAAGCGTAGCCGCTTCGCCGGTTGTCCCGCAGGGAATAATAGCGTGCGTGCCATTTTTGATCTGAAACTCTATGAGCTTTTTTAAACCCTTCTCATCTACCTTGCCCTTTTTGAAGGGAGTGACAATAGCCACCATAGCCCCTTTTACTATCTCTGCCGTCTTCCGTTTCATAGTTCCTCCTCCCTTAATAGACCTTCATAGACAATCTTAGCTTCGCCTTCCAGGAAGACGTGGCTTACACCATTTGGGCCGGATTTAAAATAGACGTCCAGCACTTCTCCACCGCGCGTTTGTACGTGAACCGGCGGCACAATCCCGTGTTTCAGAGAGGCGATGATCGCTGCGGCCACTGATCCGGTGCCGCAGGCCAGGGTCTCATCCTCCACCCCCCGCTCGTAGGTACGTATGGCAATATTCTGTTTGTCCAAGACCCGGACAAAATTAGCGTTGGTGCCGTCCGGCTGAAACTCGGCATGAAAACGGATGCCCCGGCCCCACTCAGGGACATTTACTTTATCCAGGTCGGGGACAAAATGGACGACATGCGGTACGCCCGTGTTTATGAAATGTACAACGTATTTGCCTTGATTTGTCAAGACTTTTATATCCATGCGCAGATCCTGCGGGGGCACCATCTCCAGTTTCACCCGGTGATCGGTCACCTCGGCCCGGATCAAACCGGCCATGGTCTCAAAGGTCATCTCAGGACCGGCTATCCGGTTTACATAGGCAAAACGGGCCGCACAGCGCCCACCGTTACCGCACATCTCGGCCTCGCTGCCATCGGCATTATAAAACCGCCACTTGAAATCGGTATCGGGCATAGTGGGCGGTTCGATCAGAATCAAACCGTCGGCCCCTACCGCCACTTTACGGCGGCATAGCCGGCGGGCCCACCCGGGGCCCTCATTATCACCAACGAGCCCGGAACGGTTGTCAATGATAATAAAATCATTACCGCTGCCGCTCATTTTATAAAAAGACAGTCTTTTCCCCATGGACTATTTTACCTGAGAACCCTGCAGAAAATCCGGTACTTTTTCGCCCCGGACCAGGGACTGGCAGGTCTCGCGGCGCCGGATGACGGAAAACTCTAGGCCTTTGACCATAACCTCGGCCACTCGCGGGCGGCTGTTATAGTTGGAAGACATGGAAAAACCATAGGCCCCCGCACTCATAACCGCCATAAGATCGCCGGGGGCGAAATCCGGAAGCTCCCGGTCTCTGGCCAAAAAATCGCCTGATTCACATATAGGCCCCACCACGTCTGCCTTTATTTTTTCTCCGGCATACTTATCCCTGACCGGCCAGATGGCATGATAGGAGCCGTAAAGACTGGGCCGGGCCAGATCATTCATGCCGGCATCTATGATCAGAAAATGCCTGCTCCCATTATTTTTAGTGTACAAGACCCTGGTCACCAGCGCCCCGGCATTTCCCACAATCACCCTCCCGGGTTCGAGGATCAGTGTAACGTCCATATCTTGCATGTTTTTTATAATGGCCTCGGCATAGGCAAAGGGATGCGGGGGCTCTTCCTGGTCGTAGCGGATGCCCAACCCGCCGCCCAGATCCAGATAACGGATATCAATGCCGTCTGCTTGCAGTCGGGCAATGAGATCCTTCAACTTTACCAAGGCGTCAACGAACGGCGCTATCTCTGTGATCTGGGAGCCGATATGGCAGCTCACGCCTACAATTTCTACGTGGGAAAGGCCGCGCGCCTCTCTGTATTCTTTAAGAGAACGCCCGATGTCTATGCCAAATTTATTTTTCTTTAACCCCGTAGAGATATATGGATGTGTCCTAGGGTCAACATCAGGGTTGACCCTCAAGGCAATATGGGCCTTCTTTTTCATCCGGGACGCTATCTTATTTATGGCCAAAAGCTCCTGAGAAGACTCGATATTGAACATCAGGATGCCGGCCCGCAGGGCATCCTGAATCTCATCAATGCGCTTCCCCACGCCGGAATAGACGATCTTGTCCGGCGAAACACCGGCCTTGAGGGCCCGGTATAGTTCCCCGCCGGAGACAATATCCGCGCCGCCCCCCAGGTTGGCCAGGAGCCTGACGACAGCCAGGTTCGAGTTGGCCTTTAGAGCGAAACAGACCAGATGAGGAACTTTGCCGAAGGCCTGGTCAAACGTCTTGAAATGGTGGCTTAATGTGGCGTGGCTGTAGAGGTAAAAAGGAGTCCCCACCGCCCCGGCAATAGTGGCAACCGGCACGTTTTCACAATATAATTCATCAGCGACGTAGTTAAAGTGATGCAAGCCTTTTCTCCCGCTCAAAAGATACTACTCGGCCCATACCCTGACTTCAAAGGACATCGTACTTTCATTCTGCCGGGGCGAAGAATCCACGGCGGTTAACGCATAATAATACACTTCTCCCTTGCGCACCTCTTTGTCTGTATAGCGCCCTGATTTCTCCAGTTCCCGGGAAAGGCACCGCCACTTGTCCTCTTCCTTCGTCCGCCTATAGACGCGATAACCGGCCAGATCGGGCTCTGTATTGTCTATCCATCTGAGGACGATACCTTCCGGTGAAGCTATGGCCGATAGACCCGTAGGCGGGGCCGGCGGCGTCATATCTTTAGGGAGGGCTGTACCCTCGTCGCTCTCCGGGCCTTCAATAAGGGTAGTTTTTACTGACCGTACGGCGCGTACCCTATAGGTGTAAAACGCATCATTGGCTACTGAGGTATCTGTAAATGCAGCATTGGAAAGGAGTCCGGCTACCAGCAGACGCTCATACGGCCCGTCTCCTTCGCGCCGGTAAATATAGTAAGAAAGCGGCTCACCCGCGACTGACCCGTCTGACAACTTTTCCGGGGCCTGCCAGCTAAGTGCAACCTGACCATCTCCGGCCCGGGCACTAAGGGCGGAGGGCGGACCGGGTGGCACGTCCCAATAGATGATTACGGGTCTGGCCTCCTCTCCTATACGGCCGTCATCATCTACGGCCTGTACGGTATAGACATATTTATGGCCGTAGGCCAGATCACTATCGATAAATTGCACCAGATCCTTACCGGCTGTTTCCTTGTTTGGGCCAGGCCACCTGACATTAAAGATGCCTGTATAGTGTACGGGGCATCCAGGACAATCTTCGGCAAATGTATAATCAGCTCTCAGCGCCCGGAAGCCGGAAAGGCGGATTAAAGGAGATCCGTCTTTGCGTTTTATGGGCGCTTTCCAGGTCAGCACAATGGCCTTTTCCGTCAAACGGGCGGAAAACCCGGTCACGGCCTGGGGGACTACCTCCCGTGGCGGGCGGGGCGGCATCTTTTTGCCGCAGGCCAGGAGGCTAAGCGCAAGGCCGGTAATAATAACCATTCTCCAGGCTAAAGACCTTATCACTTAAGCTCCTTCTCGGCGGCCTTAAGGGCCGCCAGTACCAGTCTGCGGGCCGTTCCCCCGGTTGAGACCCGGCTTTCTACTGACTTTTCCGGGCGGATATATTCGAAGACATCGGCCTCAATCCTATCCGAAAATTTTTTAAGTTCATCTAAGGATAAGTCGGGAAGTTCGCAACCCTTATCCAGGCAATAACGCACTATCCGGCCGACGATGGCATGGGCCTCCCGGAAAGGCACTTCCCGTAAAACCAGGTAGTCCGCCAGGTCCGTAGCCGTCAGAAACCCCTTCCGCACGGCTTTATCTACCTTGTCCCGCCGGATCTCGATCTGCCCCAGCATGGCGCTATAGACAGTCAATACCCGGGCAATCGTATCCACCGCATCAAAGAGGGCCTCTTTATCTTCCTGCATGTCACGGTTATAGGCCAGGGGCAGCGCCTTCATCACGGTGAGCAGGGAGAGAAGATGGCCGAAGACCCGTCCGGCCTTTCCCCGCACCAGTTCCGGGACATCGGGGTTTTTCTTCTGCGGCATTATGCTGCTGCCTGTACAAAAGGCGTCGCCTATCTCAATAAAGGAGAACTCGCTGCTCGACCAGAGGATGAGTTCCTCCGAAAGGCGGCTCAAATGAACCATGAGGATAGAGCAGTCCGCCAGGAACTCCATAACAAAGTCCCTATCGCTCACCGCATCAATGCTGTTGGCGGAGACCGAGGTGAAATCCAGCAGTTTGGCCACATATTGCCGGTCAATGGGAAGGCCCGTGCCGGCCAGGGCCGCGCTTCCCAGGGGAAGGACGTTAATCCGCTTGAGGCATTCGAAAAAACGCGCCCGGTCCCTTTTCAACATCTCGTAATAGGCCAGGAGGTGATGGGCAAGGAGTATCGGCTGGGCCCTTTGCAGGTGCGTGTATCCGGGCATAATGACGTCGCTGTACCGGCGGGCCAGACCCACCATGCCTTGCTGTAGTCTTTTAAGCAGACCAATAATTTCCTGCACCTTATCCCGCAGGTAAAGCCGCACATCAGTGGCCACCTGGTCATTGCGGCTCCTGGCGGTATGCAGTTTTTCCCCGGCCGGCCCGATTTTATCAACAAGGGCCTTTTCAATATGCATGTGGATGTCTTCCAGGGAAGGGGTAAAAAGAAATTGGCCCTGGTCGATCTCTTTCTTTATGGCCCGGAGGCCGTCAATGATAAGCCTGGCCTCATCTTTAGTGATAAGTTTCTGTCTGCCCAGCATCCGGCAGTGGGCAATACTGCCCTCGATATCATAGGGATAAAGCCTGCGGTCAAAATGGATGGAGGCTGTAAATTCCTCTACTAACTTGGATGTTTTCTGGCGAAACCGGCCGCCCCAGGGTTTTTTCTGTGTCATAACTACAAACGCCTCTTTCTTTGTAAGGCCTGCACTTTTAGCCGCAATCCGTTCAGGCGTATAAAACCTTCGGCGTCCTTTTGTCGATAGATGTCATCTTCTTCAAAGGTAGCCAGTTCCTGCATGTAAAGCGACTGATCAGATTTGCGGCCTACGACCGTACAGTTACCTTTGTAGAGCTTGAGCCGCACCGTTCCCGTCACCGTGATCTGGGTCTCGTCCATAGTCTTTTGCAGGAGGCGCATCTCCGGCGAAAACCAGAAACCGTAATAGATCATCTCGGCGTAGCGGGGGATGAGGCTGTCCCGGATATGCATGACCTCCCGGTCCATAGTGATCGATTCCAGGGCCTGATGGGCTATGCGCAGGATTGTCCCGCCCGGGGTTTCATATACCCCGCGCGACTTCATGCCCACAAAGCGATTTTCGACAATGTCCACCCGGCCGATACCGTTTAATCCCCCGATCTCGTTTAATTTAGTCAGGAGGTCAACGGGCTGCATAGCTGACCCGTCTATGGCCACGGGGTCTCCCTTATCAAAGTCAATTTCTATATAAGCCGGTTTTGACGGCGCCTTTTCCGGCGAGCGGGTAAGGGTGAACATATCCTGTGGCGGTTCGCGCCAGGGGTCCTCCAGGATGCCCCCTTCATAACTTATGTGCAGGAGATTGCAGTCACAGCTATAAGGTTTTTTCTTGGTAGTGGGGACGGGGATGCCGTGCTTCCGGGCGAATTTGATGAGGTCCTGGCGTGCTTTAAAATCCCATTCCCGCCAGGGGGCAATGATAATCAGGCCGGGGTCGATAGCCATATAGCTCAGCTCGAAACGCACCTGGTCGTTACCCTTGCCCGTGGCCCCATGGCTGACGGCATTGGCCTTTTCTTTTCTGGCGATTTCCACCTGGCGGCGGGCGATAAGCGGGCGGGCCAGCGATGTGCCGAGGAGATAACCATTCTCATAGACCGCATTGGCCCGAAAGGCAGGGAAGACATAATCACGCACAAAGATATCCCGCAGGTCATCTATATAGACCTTGTCTGCGCCCGTATCTATGGCCTTTTTTCTGAGAGCATCCCAGTCTTCCGGCTGACCGATGTTGGCCACAAAGGCTGCTACCGGACATCGATAAGTCTCCTTAAGCCATCTCAGTATGACCGATGTATCCAGCCCGCCGGAGTAGGCCAGCACAATCTTTTTGACTTTTTCTGTCATTTCAATCCCGCCTAATCTCAAATCTCAAATTACTTTATCATCATGGCCAGTATGGCCTTATGGACGTGCAGTTTATTTTCGGCCTGGTCAAATACTACCGACGGCGGCCCTTCCAGGACTTCGGCAGTTATCTCTTCACCTCTGTGCGCCGGCAGACAGTGGAGAACTATGGCATCGCCCTTAGCCCGGCGCAGCAGTTCACTGTTGATCTGGTAGGGCTGAAAGACCTTCCGGCGTTCAGCCGCCTCATCTTCCTGCCCCATGCTGGCCCAGACATCCGTGTTGATAACATCGGCGCCCTCTACCGCCTTTGTCGGATCCTCGAGTAGCAGGATGGGCTTTTGAGCCTTTTTCAGGGCTGGTTCCAGGACATCTGTCCGTGGTTCGTAATCCTTGGGGCAGGCCAGGGAAAGGGAGAACCCTAGCGTGGCCGCGGCCTCGATCCAGGAATGGGCCACGTTATTCCCATCTCCCACCCAGGCTATCCTTAGGTTTTCTATGGCGCCTTTCTTTTCAATAACGGTCATGACATCGCTCACAATCTGGCACGGATGGTAGAGGTCGGTAAGACCGTTTATCACCGGGATGGTGGCGTGGGCCGCCAATTCCTCGACCGTCTCCTGGGCAAAGGTTCGTATCACAAGCCCGTCCAGATACCGGGATAGAACGCGGGCTGTATCGGCCAGCGGCTCCTGACGGGCTAGCTGGGTATCACGGGTGGACAGAAAGGTGACGCTGCCTCCGAGCTGGAACATGGCGGCCTCAAAAGAGACGCGGGTGCGGGTGGAGGCCTTTTCAAAGATGAGGCCAATGGTCTTACCGACCAGCGGCCGGTAAGAAGTATTCCTTTTGTCCTTCTTAAGGGCTATAGCCCGCGTGATAATAGCCCGTATATCTTCCGTGGTCAGGTCGTTGATACCCAAGAGGTCTTTTTTCATAGTCTTTTCCTGCATTCTTCGTCCAGGGCGCCAAGGAGCAAATCGATTTCCGCCTTGGTTACTATAAGGGGCGGCGTAAACCGCAATATATTACCCTGGGTACAGTTTATGAGGAAACCTTTATGGAGAAGGTTTGTTACAAAATCAGCGCCTTCCACCTTTAGCTCCAGTCCCAGGATAAGTCCCAGGCCGCGCACTTCCTTAATGAGAGAAGGATACCGGGCAGCCAGATCCTCCAGGCCCTGTTTGAAATATCTGCCTGTTCCCTGGCAGTTTGAAAGGAAGTCGCCTTCCAGCAGGGTTTTTAGAACCACGGTAGCGGCTGCACAGGCTACCGGGTTGCCGCCAAACGTCGAGGCATGCGTGCCCGGCGTAAAGGAAATGGCAACCTCTTCCCGGGCCAAAAGTGCGCCCAGAGGAAGTCCGTTGGCCAGGGCCTTGGCCAGGGTCATCATGTCCGGTTTTATCCCGTAATGCTCATGGGCAAACAGGGTCCCGGTACGGCCCATACCGACCTGAACCTCATCCAAAATAAGGAGCAGCCTGTGCTCATCGCACAATTTTCTAACTGCCGGTAAATAGTCGGGAGAAAACAATACGACCCCGCCTTCACCCTGGATCGGTTCCATAAGGATGGCGCAGGTCTTTTCAGTTATGGCCTGTTTCATGGCCTCCAGGTCGCCGGCCGGCACGTGCCTAAAACCGTCCACAAGGGGCTCAAAACCCTTGTGGAATTTTTCCTGCCCGGTGGCTGACAGGGTAGCCAGGGTGCGGCCATGAAATGAATCCTTGAGGCAGATAATCTCATGGCGGCCTTCGCCAAAACGGTCTCGTGAATATTTTCGGGCCAGTTTGATAGCCGCCTCATTGGCCTCTGCCCCGCTGTTACAGAAGAACACCCGGTCGGCAAAGGAGTGTTCGATCAGCAGTTCAGCCAGTTCTATCTGCGGCACGGTATAGTAAAGGTTTGAGACATGCACGAGTTTCTGTGCCTGGCGGCACACGGCCTCCGCAACCTCAGGGTGGGTATGTCCCAGGTTACAGACCGCAATCCCGGCCACAAAATCAAGATACATCTTCCCATCGGAGTCGAATACCCGGCAGCCCTTTCCTTCCACCAAGGTAACCGGGCTACGGCCATAAGTATGCATAATATAACGGTCTGATAAACTCATCCAGTCTTTCTTGCCTGCATCCATATCTTCCCTATGGTATGACCTGGGTGCCTACCCCGCTCTGGGTAAATATCTCCAAGAGGACGGCGTGCTCAATCCGGCCATCGATAATATGGGCCTTTTCTACGCCTTCGGTTAACGCCTTAAGACAGCAGTTGACCTTGGGGATCATCCCGCCGGTAATAAAACCATCAGACAGCATTTTCCCGGCCTGCTCGGTAGTCAGCGATTGAACCAGCTTCCCGTCTTTATCCAACACCCCTGGAACATCCGTGAGCAGGATGAGCTTGGCCGCCTTTAAAGCGCCGGCCACTGCTCCGGCTACGAGGTCGGCATTAATATTGTATGATTCTCCCTCTGCCCCCACCCCTATAGGGGCAATGACCGGTATAAACCGGCTGTCTTCAAGGGCCTTAAGGACTGCGGCGTCTACAGCCGTGATCTCACCGATCATGCCCGCGTCTATAATCTCAGGGGGCAGGTCTTCTCCCCGTGACTGGTAAACATGCATCTTCCTGGCCTGCAGTAAGCGCCCATCCTTACCGCCCAGACCCACGGCCCGGCCCCCGCTCTGATTGATGAGAGTGACGATCTCTTTGTTGACCTTGCCTCCCAGCACCATTTCTACAACGTTCATGGTCTCACTGTCCGTGACGCGCAGACCCTGAACAAAGGTGGACTGGATGCCCATGCGCTTCAGAACTTCGCCTATTTGCGGCCCGCCGCCGTGAACAACTATGGGACGCAGGCCAATATAGCGCATAAGGACCACGTCCTGGGCAAAGCTTTTCTTAAGGTGGTCGTTAACCATGGCATGTCCGCCATATTTTATGACTACCGTCTTTCCGTAAAATGTCTGAATATAGGGCAGGGCCTCGATTAATACCCTGGCCTTTTCAACCCACTCTTCCATTTTAGGTCACCATGTAAATAAATTAAGTTGACCTTTCGTCAGTCCCTTCAGCGCCGCTCGGCTTACAGGATAAACCGGCTGAGGTCCTCATCCTTGACGATCTCGCTTAATCTATCCCGGACGTAACCGGCTGTTATTGTAAAAGACATATTAGTCATCTCCGGGGCATTAAATGATACATCGTCAAGGAGCTTTTCCATGACCGTGTGCAGCCGCCGCGCGCCGATGTTCTCGGTACGCTCGTTAACCACTGTGGCTATGGAAGCTATCTCCTCAATGCCGTCGGACTCAAATATAAGTTCTATTTTTTCCGTGGCCATGAGGGCCTGGTACTGGGTAACCAGCGCATTTTGCGGCTCGGTCAAAATACGTATAAAATCATCCTTACCCAGGGCCTTTAGTTCTACCCTTATAGGAAAACGGCCCTGCATCTCAGGAATCAGGTCCGAGGGTTTGGCCATATGGAAGGCCCCGCTGGCGATGAAAAGGATATGATCGGTTTTGACCAGGCCATACTTGGTATTGACCGTTGTCCCCTCCACGACGGGTAAGAGGTCTCTCTGTACACCGAGGCGCGATACGTCGGGACCATGTCCGTGCTCATGGCTGGCGATCTTATCAATCTCGTCCAGAAAGATAATGCCGGTCTGCTCAACACGTTTTCTGGCCTGCTCTGTAACGGCATCCATGTCAATCAGCCTCTGGCTCTCTTCCTGGGCCAGGATCTCCAGGGCCTCCGGCACCTTTATCTTCCGTTTCTTTGTCTTTGCAGGGAAGAGGTTCCCGAACATTTCTTTTAAATTAATATCCATGTCTTCTAAGCCTGCGGCAGAAAATACCTCGATTACGGGCGCCGCCCTCTGTGAGACCTCAAGATCTACATAACGATCATTTAACTTCCCCTCGCGGAGGAGCTTACGTAATTTTTCGCGGGTCTCAGTTTTTTCCGCTGACGGCTGGGGCGGCTGCTCCGGCGGTAAAGTTCCCGAAAGCGGCGCAGGAACGGTTCCCCGCACCGGCGGCAGAAGGATATCCAGCAGTTTCTCCTCAGCGATTTCCGCGGCCTTGACCTTTACCTTTTCCCGTTCCTCAGCCTTGACCATGTTTACCGCCAGCTCAGTCAGGTCACGAATCATAGACTCCACATCCCGACCTACATAGCCTACTTCGGTAAACTTACTGGCTTCTATTTTTAAGAATGGCGACTGGGTAAGCTTGGCCAGGCGCCGGGCAATCTCAGTCTTGCCCACGCCAGTAGGTCCGATCATAATTATGTTCTTGGGGGCGATTTCATCGCGCAGTTCCTCAGGAACTTGCTGCCGTCGCCAGCGGTTTCGAAGCGCTATAGCTACGGCGCGTTTAGC
>JASEGX010000068.1:0-4453 GCA_030017815.1 Thermodesulfobacteriota bacterium
CGGTTACCACGTGCATTCTGGCCAGGAAGCACATCACCACCGGAAACTCAAAAACCAGACCAAAAGCCAAAAGAAGACGCGTAGTAAAGGAAAAATATTCGCCTATGGTAGGCACAGCGCTCAGGTACTCAGAATTGTAGCCTAAGAAAAATTTAAAAGCCACCGGAAACACGACAAAATAGGCAAAAAGTAGTCCACAGACAAAAAAGAAGGTTGAGACCAAAACGAATGGGGCGGCCATTTTTTTCTCATGCTCATAAAGCCCGGGTTCAATGAACCTCCAAAGTTGATAAAGAATAACCGGGCTGGCCTCAACCACACCGGCAAAAAAAGCCAGTTTGAGGTAAAGAAAAAATGCCTCCGGATAACCGGTAAATATAAGCGCATCGCCCGGCGGAAGCAGCCTGTAAAGGGGGCGGGCTAACAGGTCAAAAATCTCCTGTGAAAAGGCATAGGAAAAGAGAAAACCAATACCTATAGCCATGAATGAGATGACCAGGCACCTGCGCAATTCTTCCAGATGGGCAGTGAGGGGGAGAGGCTCTGTCTTCATTAGCTATTGAGATGTGATGATCTAATCACAAGTGTGGCAGGAAAACACCTGATGTCCAGATAACAAAAAGTGGTACTTACCTTTTTACGCGGGTAAGTACCACAAGAAAATGACCATATAAAGAGGATATTATATTCCTCTCCATATCTCAAACTATCTATATTAAACTTATAAGGTGTTAGGATTTAAAGACCTGAACCTTTAAGTACTACTAGTGATGCGAGCCGCCGCCCTTTTTAAGGTCTTCGACCGTCTTCAGCACTACATACGTCAGGGCAACTCCCAAGACCACAATAACGGTATAAGTAATGCCGAAAAACACCCCGTGGCCGGCATCCCAGGGAATCCCCCAAGGCAGAAAATTATGCACATTATGAATCATAATCACACCTCACTACGTACTTGATTATATTTTTTTGTAGCAAAACTCGCCGGTAAAGTCAATAATAAAGTGCCAAGAATAATTGCATCGGGAGTTTGATTTGAACTTTGAGCTTTTGCCTTGATTAACGCCATGACTATTTTTCTTGCAGGAAAAACAACGTTATGTTAGTAAAATAGAGATGTTAGCCCAGCTTGTTGCTCCAGAAAGGACTGACCAAGAGGCAAAGATTACTTGAAAGCCCATCCTTCGTCGCCGGTAGATACATCTACCCTTAAACTAGATTTTGAAGATAATGCCCTGGCCAGAGCGCTATTTGGCGAACAAAACCAGAATCTCAAACTGCTGGAGCAGCACCTGGGTGTTCATGCTGGAGTTAAGGGCAACACATTGACTTTAACTGGTCTGTTACCGGACGTCCAACTAGCCGCGGAGATATGCCGGCAACTATATGATCTTCTGCGCTCCGGGTATCCCATATATCCTCATGACGCTGAATACGCCATCCGGATCCTGAGCAGCGAACCTTCCGTAAAGTTAAAAGATATATTCCTCGATACGGTATATATTACTTCCGGCAAGAGGGTGGTTACCCCAAAAAGCCTTGCCCAGAAAGAATATATCGATGCCATGCGCAAGTATGATATTGTCTTCGGCATCGGGCCAGCGGGTACCGGCAAGACTTATCTGGCCATGGCTATGGCCGTCTCCGCATTGGTGAAAGAAGAGGTTCTAAGAATTATACTGGCCCGCCCCGCGGTCGAGGCCGGAGAAAGGCTCGGATTTCTTCCCGGTGATCTCTATGAAAAGGTCAATCCCTACCTCAGGCCTCTTTACGATGCCCTGTACGATATGCTGAACTTTGAGAAGGCCACTAAACTGATTCAGCGGGGGGTGATAGAAGTAGCCCCTCTGGCCTTCATGCGCGGAAGGACACTAAACGACTCTTTCGTTATATTGGATGAGGCCCAGAACAGTACCTCCGAACAGATGAAGATGTTCCTGACCCGGCTCGGGTTTGGATCCAAGGCCGTAATCACCGGAGATATAACCCAGATCGACCTTCCGGAAGGCAAACCATCAGGACTGATCGAGGCGCGTAGGATACTGGAGGGCATCCCAGGCATACGTTTTGTGTATTTCTCCAAAAAAGACGTCATCAGACATAGACTGGTCCAGGAAATTATCCACGCCTACGAAAAAGTAGATGCCGAAAAAAGGCGCGCACATTAGTTAACTAACCCCCATGCCAAACAAAGAAGAAAAACCGGCTAAGCCTATATCTATCACCGGCGTATTGTCAAGGCTGGGCGAGAAGACGCCGCAACTCCTTAAGGACGCGTCCTTTCAGCGCTGGTTCATGCTTATCACGCTTAGCCTTTTTATAGCCTTTCTTTTATCTCCAAACTTGTTACAAAAAAATGTCCGGTACAAACTCGGCGATGTGGCCGAAAAAGATATAAAGGCTTCTCGCGATTTTTCCGTTGAATACTATCCGCCCCCGGAAAAAAACGAAGCTGAAGCAGTTCAGTCCGGCCTATCGCAGAATCCGGCACAAATCGAAGATCTGCCGGGGCAGACAAACCCCGCCACTAACCACACAGAGACCAGAGAACCACGGGAACAGGCTCAGTCTATAGTAAAGCCTGTTTATCTCCAGATTAAAAAGGGAGAGATAATCGTTCGTGAAGGAGAACGCATACAGGATACCCATCTTATCAAACTAAAGACCCAGCAAAGCGCCTCCCGGCAGGTGGATACGATCTCTATATTTATGGGTTCAGCGCTTCTTACCGCCATTATCCTTAAAACATTTTATAATGCTTCACTAAGGCGGGTTAAATCCTTCATAGCCAGCAATAAAAACCTGTTTTTTTTCTGTGTACTTTTGGCTCTCGTGCTTATTGCCGCAAAGATATCTCTCTTTGTTATTCAGGCAGTTACTGTCAATATCCCGCATCTGGATCCGGATGTCCTTTTATATGCCCTGCCTGTCGCTTCCGCGGCTATGTTGGTAAGTGTGTTTTTCACGGCAGACCTGGCCATTATATTCGCTCTGCCCGCCTCTATTCTGGCCGCCCTGCTCCTTACAAATACCCTGGAATTCTTTATCTACTTCCTGGTAGGCAGTATAATGGCTTCCCGCAACGTCTCCCAGTTCAAAGAACGGGGAAATGTACTGAAGGCCGGCATCATAGTCGGACTGGGCCAGATGCTCATGATTGTTGCTTTTAACCTCTCCACCGGTTCATTCTTTACCTTTAAAACCATCGAAAGCATGTTTACAGCCTTCGCGGGGGGCTGCCTTCTAGGGGTCATAGTTATCGGTCTCATCCCCATTGTAGAGATTATCTTTGGATATACTACAAATTTCAAATTGCTTGAGATGGCCAGCATGGACCATCCGCTTCTGCAAGAACTGATGGTACAGGCCCCAGGGACATACCATCACAGCGTAATCGTAGGAAGTATGGTGGAGTCAGCCGCCCGGGCTGTTGGTGCAAACTCATTGCTGGCCAAGGTCAGCGCCTATTACCACGATATTGGCAAAACAAAAAAACCCGCTTATTTTATCGAGAATCAAATAGGAATAGATAATAAACACGAAAAACTCGCCCCTTCCATGAGCAGCCTCATCCTTATCTCCCATGTCAAAGACGGGGTTGAGCTGGCCAAACGGCATAAACTCGGCTCAGAGTTGATCGACATCGTCCGGCAACATCACGGTACAAGCCTTATTTCTTACTTTTATGAAAAGGCCAAGGGCATGCGGGATCCAGACCAGTCTTCAGTCCGTATAGAGGACTTTCGTTACCCTGGGCCCATACCCCAGACCAAGGAAGCCGGACTGATAATGCTGGCCGATGCGGCTGAGGCCGCCTCCCGGACCATCAATGATCCCACGCCGGCCAGAATCCAGGGTATGGTTCAAAAGATCATAAATAATATCTTCGCCGACGGCCAGCTCAATGACTGCGAGCTCACGCTCAAGGATATGCATCAGATAGCGAAGAGCTTTACACGCGTCCTGACGGGTATATTCCACCAGCGCATTGAATATCCGGAAAGTGCCGCCAAGGGTAACGGAGTGAAAAAAACCAATGCCGATTCTGATCAGCAACAAACAAAAGACGATAAGGATCGACCGCCGAAAGATAAGGAAAAAAGCGGAGAAACTTTTAAGAGACTTGGCTCATCCTGACGCCGAGCTGAGTATTCTTTTTGTAAATGACGAAGAGATAACCCGCTTGAATGAACTCTATCTGAAACGGAGCGGACCGACCAATGTTATATCATTTCCCATGTATTCCCCGGATCTCCCCGGCATACACCCTGAAATCCTGGGAGATGTGGTTATCTCCATGGAGACCGCCGATCGGGAGGCCGAGCAGGAAGCTATCAGCCTCGAGGCAAAAACAGACTGGCTTCTTGTCCATGGTATATTACACCTGCTAGGTTACGATCATGAAAAGGCTAAAGTCGCCCGTATTATGTCTAAAAAAGAAAAGGAATTGTTA
>JASEGX010000068.1:4463-11092 GCA_030017815.1 Thermodesulfobacteriota bacterium
AAATAGAAGTGCCAAAGCTGGCGATAAATGTCGATCACATAGCCACAGTGCGGCAGGCCCGGCGCACTATAGAACCGGATCCGGTGGTAGCCGCGGCTATAGCTGAACTGGCCGGGGCAGAAGGGATAATCATCCATCTGCGTGAAGACCGGAGACATATCCAGGATAGAGACCTCCATATCCTGAAACAGACCGTAAAGACCAAACTAAATCTGGAAATGGCCGCCACAGAAGAGATGATCCGCATCGCCGGCCAAACCAAACCGGATATGGTTACCCTCGTTCCGGAAAAAAGGGAGGAATTAACCACAGAAGGCGGCCTGGACATAAGCCGGAAACCTTTATTGAAAAAGGCGATAAACACACTTAAGAAAGACGGCATACTGGTAAGCCTTTTCATCAATCCGGAACCGGCTGATGTCAAAGTCTCACGAGGATTAGGATCTGACTTTGTAGAAATACATACCGGCCGCTACGCCGATGCCCAAAATGAGGCCGAAAAGGCGCAGGAATTATCCCGTATTAGAAAGGCCGTGGAAACCGCCCATAGGCTAAAGCTCAGGATCAATGCCGGTCACGGCCTTAATTATATAAATATCAAGCCTCTGGTGGCCTGGCCGGAGATAGAGGAATTCAGTATTGGCCACAGCATCATAGCGCGGGCAGTCCTGGTGGGTATGGAAAAGGCGGTGAAGGAGATGCTGGCCTTAATCATGCAGGGGTGATAAGTGATGTGTCAAGCTGATCGCTGACCGCTAAAAGCTAATTTTTGCTGTATGCTCTAAAGGAAGATGATTTCATAAAAAGGCAAGTTTGGGACGGCACAGTAAAAAGCTCCAGTTGCAAGGCGCGCAAATCCTGAGGAATGAGGCGTAGTTGTAGCTACGCCGCAGTGACGAAGGATGCCGCGCAACGCAGCAAATGGACTTTTTACGAAGCCGTCAAAGAAAGAATTATGATCTACGGCGTGGGCACAGATATCGTTAAGATCGCCCGTATCCGCGAGGCGCTAACAAAGTTCGGAACCCGTTTCCAGGAAAGGATTTTTACGCCGGTCGAAAACGCCTATTGTCTTAAAAAAAAGGAGTCTCACCTGCATTATGCCCTTCGCTTTGCGGCCAAGGAGGCCTTTGCCAAGGCGATTGGTCTGGGGATGCGGGCTGGTATAACCTGGAGAAACATCGAGATATCCAACGAGGCATCGGGAAAGCCGACATTGAACCTGTATGGGCCAAGCGCTGAACTCTGTGCAAAGCTGGGCATAAAACGAAAATTTGTCAGTCTTTCCCATGAAAGAGATTATGGCATAGCCGTGGTTATCCTCGAAGCGGATGGCTCATAGCTCATGGTTGATGGCAAGGCGCAGCAGGCCCCCAGGTCGGCCGAGGACGGATGCTGCTCCTACAGATGTTATCATCTCCCGCCGTAAGAGCACCTTCCAGGTGCGACTCAAAGTCAAAAGTTATCCCGGAGGTTTCGCATGAAGCTCGTTACTGCGTCTGAGATGAGAGAGATAGATAGAACCGCCATAGAGAGATACGGCATCCCCGGCCCGGTACTTATGGAAAATGCGGGGCGCGGTGCGGCCGAGGCCATCCTCACGGCCAGGCCTGAACTGAGATATGGACAGAAGGTAGCTATCTTCTCCGGCCCGGGCAATAATGGCGGTGACTCTTTCGTCATCGCCCGCTGGCTCGCCGAAAGAGGCGTACTGGCTACCGTCTATATCCTTACCTCCCCGGAAAAACTCAAGGGGGATGCCTTGATTAATTATAAGATCATCACGCATCTCAACAACATCCCGGTCATCGCGGTCCACAGCGATCAGGAATGGGCAGGATACCAGGATCAGGCGGCGAGCGAAAATGTCCTTTTTATTGATGCCATCTTTGGCACCGGCCTTAAAGGGGAAGTCCGGGGGGTAATGGCCACGGTCATAAACTGGCTGAATGGGCTAAGGAAGCCGGTCTGGTCTGTTGATATCCCATCCGGCCTGGATGCCGATACAGGCCGGCCTCTGGGCACGGCGGTGAAGGCGGATGTCACCATAACCTTCGGCCTCCCCAAGATCGGCCAGATAGTCTCTCCGGGACCCGAATTTACCGGCTCCCTTAAGATAATAGACATAGGGATACCGGCCAAGGCCGTAGAGGAAAACAATATCCGACGTGAACTACTCGACCACACGCTCTGCCAAAGCTGGCTCATGGCCCGGCCGCCGGATAGCCACAAGGGCACCTATGGCCATGTCCTGGTTATTGCCGGTTCACCCGGGAAGACCGGTGCGGCCATCCTCACCTGCCTCGGGGCCTTACGTTCCGGAGCCGGATTAGTGACCAGCGGCCTGCCTAAAAGCCTCAATCCTATCTTCGAAACTAAAGTGACCGAGGCTATGAGTGAGCCACTTCCCGAGACTATTGACGGCACCCTTTCCACTGCCGCTTATGATCGTATTATGGAACTCATAGAAAACAAGAAGGCCCTGGTCATCGGACCCGGCCTCTCCCTTCATCCTGAGACCCAGGCCCTCATACGACGCTTGGTGGCCGAAGCAGATATTCCTATGGTTATTGATGCCGACGCTATAAGGGCCATAAAAGGATATTTGCATATATTAAAAGAAAGCATTAATATACGTATCTTAACACCACATCCGGGTGAAATGGGCTGGCTGGCGGGCAAAAAAACCTGGGAGATACAGGAAAACCGCCTATCGATGGCCGAAGCACTGTCAAAAGAATATGGTGTCTATACCGTGCTCAAGGGGGCATCTACACTAATTGCGGCCCCCAACGGAGAAACGACCGTAAACTCTACCGGCGGCCCCGCCCTGGCTAGTGGGGGCATGGGGGATGTATTGACCGGAATGATCGCGGGATTTATGGCCCAGGGGTACAACCCTTTCCGGGCGGCCTGCCTGGGTGTATTCTGCCATGGACTGGCCGGTGACAGATTGTCCGGTCAGAAGAAAATCTCTGGAATCCTGGCCACGGAAGTAGCTCAGGCCGTGCCCGGGATACTGGCTACACTTCGTACCTCCAGGGACAGCACACATGGCCAAAGCGATAACCATCACCTGTAAAAATCCCGGCGAGACCTTTAACCTGGGTGTCAGCCTGGGGGAATTTTTAGTGGGCGGCGACGTGGTAACCTTACAAGGCGAACTCGGGGCCGGCAAGACATGGTTCACCAAAGGAATCGCCCACGGATTAGGGATAACCAATACCAATGCCGTAACCAGCCCCTCTTTTACCATAATTAACGAATATCAGGGGCGTTTGCCGCTATTTCACATGGATTTTTACCGACTGGAAAACGAAGAGGCGACATTTGATCTGGGGCTGGAGGAATATCTCTACGGTCAAGGGGTGACCGTGATAGAATGGCCGGAACGTCTGGCCGGGATTATACCCGCCGGCCGTCTGGAAGTCCGCTTCATCTTTTCGGCGGAAGATAAAAGAGAGATTGTACTTATACCCCATGGTAAAGACTGGGAAGAAAGAATTGCAAAAATTGCCGAAAATTTAGTATGGTAATTGGATGCAGATAAACGCAGATTACCAGGATATTAACAGCTTCATATTTACCGCAGAGAACGCGGAGAACGCTGAGATAACATATTGTCTATCTCACAATCTTTCTCTGCGGACTCTGCGTTCTAAGCGGTAAAAAAGCTTTTCTGCGCATATCAACGAAAATCTGCGTACTGTTTATAAAGCATTGGAGGAGAATTCTGAGGCATGGCTTTAATTGTACAAAAATACGGCGGCACATCGGTCGGTGATACAGAGAAGATCAGACGGGTAGTCCGGAGGGTCATCGAAACCAAAAAACAGGGGAACGACATGGTGGTCGTGCTTTCCGCCATGGCCGGTGAAACAAATAAGCTGATATCACTGGCCCATCAGATAACTGAAGACCCTGATCCGCGTGAACTGGATGTACTTGTTTCTACGGGTGAACAAATAACCATCGCCCTCTTTGCCATAGCCGCTAAAACCATGGGCAACGATGCCCGTTCTTTTCTCGGGCACCAGGTCCGAATTCTAACCGACAACGCTTATGGTAAGGCCCGTATCGCTGACGTTGATACATCTCCGATTAGAGAAAACCTGAGACAGGGATGTATTGTAGTTATTGCCGGGTTCCAGGGCATAGATGCCGATGGGAACATTACCACCCTGGGACGGGGCGGATCAGACACTACAGCGGTTGCGCTAGCTGCCGCTCTGGACGCCGATTTATGTGAGATATTTACAGACGTAGAAGGGGTCTTTACCACCGATCCCAATGTCTGTTCCGATGCCCGCAAGATAGATCGTATCTCTTATGACGAGTTACTGGAAATGGCCAGCCTGGGGGCAAAGGTCATGGAAATCCGATCGGTAGAATTTGCTAAACGTTATAATGTTCCCCTGCATATACGTTCATCTTTCAACAATAATCCAGGGACAATGGTTGTACAGGAGGAAAAAGAAATGGAAGATAGAGTGGTGACGGGCGTGACCTATAACAAAAGCGAGGCCCGCATTACCCTGACCAAGGTACCGGACAAACCAGGCATTGCGGCCAAGATATTTACACATATTTCAGATGCCAACATTGCTGTGGATATGATTATTCAGAACACCCGGGCCTCAGACCTGACCGATCTTACCTTTACCGTACCCAGGGCCGATTTCAAGAAGGCCATGGAGATAGTGCAACGGCTCGGAAAAGAGATCGGCTGTGAACGCGTTATGGGTGATGAGAATATCGCCAAGGTCTCCCTGATCGGTATGGGTATGCGTAACCACGTAGGTATCGCCGGTAAGATGTTTGGCACCCTGGCCGCGCACAACATAAACATCATGATGATAAGCACCTCTGAAATAAAGATTTCAGCAATTATAGATGAAAAATACACAGAGCTGGCCGTGCGTGTCCTGCATGATGCATTCGAATTGGGAGACACAAAAAACATTTTGGAAACCACGTAGCAATCCCCAGTCTGTGAGGTATCAAGAATGCGGCGCATAGAAATCTATGATACTACATTGAGAGACGGCACCCAGGCCGAAGATTTTAACGTTTCGGTCGAAGACAAGGTGCGGATTTCTCTAAAGCTCGATGAATTGGGTATCCACTATATCGAGGGTGGATGGCCCGGGTCAAACCCTAAGGACGTACAGTTCTTTAAGGAGATAAAAAATTACGCCCTTTCCTCAGCCAAGCTTGCGGCTTTTGGCAGCACCCATAATCCGCGCACCACACCGGAACAAGACATCAACCTGTGCGCCCTCGTAGAGGCCCAGACAGAGGTTATTACTATCTTTGGCAAGACCTGGGATGTACACGTCCATGACGCCCTCCGTATCAGCCTGGAGCGCAATCTAGAGATAATCCGTGATTCCTTGGCTTATCTCCGTCCCCATGTGAAGAAGCTTTTTTATGATGCCGAGCATTTCTTTGATGGATTTAAGGCCAAGCCGGATTATGCCCTGGCCACGCTGAAGCAGGCTGTCTCTGCCGGTGCAGACTGCCTTGTCCTCTGTGATACCAACGGCGGGACATTGCCCCAGGAAGTGGCCAAGATCATCGGTAAGGTAAAAAAGGAATTTAAAAATGTCTCTTTTGGTATTCATACCCACAATGACAGCGGATTGGCGGTGGCTAATTCCCTGGTTGCTGCGGAGCTGGGGGCTTCTCAGGTACAGGGCACGATGAACGGCTATGGTGAACGGTGCGGGAACGCCAACCTGTGTACGATCATTCCCAACCTGATGCTGAAAATGAAGATACCATGCATCACAGATGAGCAACTCACCAGACTCAGTGAGATATCGCGGTTTGTAACGGAAATTGCCAACCTGCCCCACAATAAATATCAACCCTATGTAGGGGCCAGCGCCTTTGCTCATAAGGGAGGCATCCACGTAAGCGCCGTGCAGAGAAATCCGGAGACCTATGAACACATCCGTCCGGAAAAGGTAGGAAACATACAGCGGATACTTATATCCGACCTCTCCGGAAAGAGCAATATCCTCCATAAAGCCATGCAGTATGGCCTGGATCTCGAAAGTCGTGACCCGGTTGCATTGGAGATATTAAAGCAACTTAAGGAACTGGAAAATCAGGGATATCAGTTTGAAGGGGCCGAGGCCTCCTTTGAACTCTTGATGCATAAGGCCCTCGGTACGCAGAAAAAGTATTTCGATCTTCTTGGTTTCAGAGTCATTGACTACAAATCAAAAGAAGATGATGCCGCACAAGCGGAAGCGACTATCATGCTTGGAGTCGGTGGGAAGATCGAACACACCGCCGCCATCGGCAATGGGCCGGTAAACGCCCTGGACAATGCCATCCGTAAGGCCCTGGAAAAGTTTTATCCAGAACTTAAGGAAATTCACCTCGACGACTACAAGGTACGCGTTATCCCGGACAAGACCGGCACCGGCGCCCGGGTAAGGGTGCTTATCGAGAGCAGCGATAGGGAAGATACCTGGGGCACGGTGGGCGTCTCCACGGACATCATTGAGGCCAGTTGGCAGGCCCTCGTGGACGGCATCAATTACAAGTTCCTCAAAGACAGCAAAAAGAAAAAGGGGTTAATTAATTAATTGGTAACGTTCAAAAGTGTTTACATGGTG
>JASEGX010000069.1 GCA_030017815.1 Thermodesulfobacteriota bacterium
CCGGCCCTTATGGAACTCGAAAAAAAATATCACTACTATCGGAAAAACAGGTCCTTTAAGGAAGAACTCCGCTTCTACCTTACGGAATACACGGGCAGGCCGACCCCGCTTTACTTCTGCAAGCGTCTGACGGAAAAACTAAAAAAGGCCAGGGTCTATTTAAAGCGGGAAGACTTGACCCACACCGGGGCGCACAAGATAAACAATACCCTGGGCCAGGTCTTGCTGGCCAGAAAAATGGGCAAGAAGCGGGTTATTGCCGAGACCGGAGCCGGACAGCACGGCGTGGCCACGGCCACCGCTGCGGCCCTTTTAGGTCTGGAATGCGACGTCTATATGGGCGCGGTGGACATCAAGAGACAGGCCATGAATGTCTTCCGTATGCAGCTTCTGGGCGCCAAGGTCATACCTGTGGAACAGGGCAGCAAGACCCTGAAGGACGCTATTAACGAGGCAATCCGGGACTGGGTAACCAACGTTCAAAATACCCATTATGTGATCGGCTCAGTGGTGGGGCCGCACCCCTATCCCCTGATAGTTCGTAATTTCCAATCGGTAATCGGTCAGGAGACCCGGCGGCAAATCCTAAAAAAAGAGAGACGCCTTCCCGATGTCATCGTAGCCTGTGTGGGTGGCGGGAGTAATGCTATGGGGATCTTTTATCCCTTCCGTAACGACCCGGTCCGCTTGATCGGCGTGGAGGCGGGTGGGGAGGGCATCTCCTCCGGGCAGCACTCGGCCACCCTTGGCGCTGGAAGTGTCGGCGTTCTGCATGGGGCCATGAGTTACTTGCTTCAGACCGCTGACGGCCAGATCAGAGATACCCATTCTGTAGCTCCTGGCCTTGATTATCCAGGCGTGGGGCCGGAACACGCCCATTATCAGGATAGCAAGCGGGCGGAATACGTCTCGGTAACGGATGCTGAGGCGTTGGAAGGGTTTAAGCTCCTTTCCGAGACTGAGGGGATTATCCCTGCCCTGGAGAGCGCGCATGCCATCGCCTACGCCTCCAGGATAGTGCCCAGGTTATCGCGTAAAGATATAGTAATCATAAACCTCTCCGGCCGGGGAGATAAAGATGTAGAGACCGTTGCCGGTCTTTTAGGAGGTGCTGCATGAGCCGCATTGCAGAGGTTTTTGTCAGCAGAAAAAAAATAAAAAAAGCCGCTCTTATCCCGTTCCTTACGGCCGGTGACCCATCTCTTGCCCATACTGCAGAGCTGGTGCTGGAGATGGAACGGCAGGGGGCGGATATAATTGAATTGGGTGTGCCTTTTTCCGATCCCTTAGCCGATGGGCCGACCATCCAGGCTGCCAGCCAGCGCGCCTTGGCCCAGGGTGTACGCCTGGAGGACGTCATTGGCCTGGTTCGGAATCTTCGCAGCAAGACCCGGATCCCGTTCGTCCTGATGACTTATTACAATCCGGTCCTGCAGTATGGGTTGAAACGCACGGCACAAAAGGCTGCTCAAGCCGGTGTGGACGGCTTCATCATCCCTGACCTTCCGCCAGAGGAAGCAGAAGACTGGAAAAGAGAGGCGGATAAGGCGGGTCTGGATACCATCTTTCTCCTGGCCCCGACCAGTGACCTCGACCGGATCAAGAAGGTTGTTAGCTTAAGCCGCGGATTTATCTACTACGTCTCGGTTACCGGCATCACCGGCGCCAGGAAGGAGCTGCCGGGCGATCTCCTGGCCAAATTAAAATTAATCAAGAAACACGCCGCTGTCCCTGTGTCTGTGGGATTTGGCATCTCCACGCCGGAACAGGTGGCCATGCTGGCCCCGCATGCAGACGGCATCATCGTGGGCAGCGCCATTGTAAATCTTATAGCCAGACATGGTGAAGATCCGCAATTGGCGCCCATCGTGGGCCGGTTTGTAGCCCATCTTAAAACTGGGATATAGTAGCCGGGGACGGACTCACCGCAAAGACGCAAAGGGCGCAGAGAATTATTTAACGTAGGAGCAGCATCTTGCTGCGACTGGCGGCCTGCTGCGATCAAATCGGATATTTCTTCATGCCTCTCCGTCTCTGTCGCCCCTGGAAGGTGCTCCTACGGGTCGCGGCCCGTTTCACCGCAAGGCGCAACAACACAAAGAAAAAACATTTTTTATTTTTAAAAACCTGTCTTTCTTTGCGTCCTTCGCGCCGTTGCGGTGAGCTTAATTATATTTGTCCTCTGAGTTTGGCCCAGACTATCCCTAAATATTCGTGAACAGCCGTTTCCGACTTATGGAGGTCATCCGCATGGGGGAAGAACGAACCAAGGCTCAACGACTGGTTGCTTTTGACCCAATGTCTGGTAGGGGCAGGAATCGGGTTCATCCCGAGCTTTTTAAACAGGGACATGGCCCGTGGCATGTGGGAGGCTGAGGTCACCAGGACAAAGGGGGCGCTGCCGACTATAGACTTCATGATGCAGGCCTCATCGTGTGTATCTTGGGGTCTGCTTTCGACAATTATATCTTCCCCATCAACGCCAATTTCCCTGGCAATACCGGCCATAACCTCGGCATTAGAAACCGGGTCAAACACCCTTCCGCCGGACAAAACAAGCTTGCTACCCGGTTGCTTCCGGTAAATTCGAATCCCCTCTGCCAGACGAACCAGAGAAGAATCATCTATCTGACTGGTCATGGGAAGTTTTGGATCAGAGGTATGACCTCCGCCCAGGACGACAATAAACCTTACCGGATAGTTAGGCCCAGCCGCTGCACCTTCAGTAACATAAGTCTTGTATCTGTTTTCGAGGGGACGCAGGAGCCGGTCAGATATAAACTCATAGCTTAAAAGCGTCAGGGTAAACAGGCCAATAGATATAAGTGCCTTGCCCAGCCTTTGTCTTCGCGTGAAGTATAGCAGGAATAATCCTACAAATGAAATTTCAAGGCACAAGGGTAGCGGTAGCAAAAGTTGAGAGATTATTTTTTTAAACAGAAACATAAACATATCCCTTTGATGGTAATAGGCATCTGGCGCCCGGGGTCGGGTGGGTTTGCAGCGGTCGGCATAGGGAAAGGCGTTGTTAGCGGCTTAACAAATGGTGGCCATGCGAATTCAAAACAGCATGGCGGCCTACTGTAAAATTCCAACCTGCGGTGGGCACGCCTCATCGTGCTCCTTCTCTCTAATCGCACATTTTTTTTCAAAGCCGGCGTATAGAGATTTCATACGGGCTTTCTGCCGCTCCACGGTCGGCGGGATGGATGCCAGGTTTTCTCCCGGATAGGGCTGCCTTCGCCCAATATCAAGGCAAAAATCCATACTTTTTTCGAGATTGTCCTTAAATTCCTGCAGGCTTTTGATTTCTTTGGGCGTGTATTGGCCGCGAGCCACCTGTTTTTCGAAGTAATCCACGTACAGCACGATTTCGTTGGCGAACATATGCGGCCGCTGGGATGAAACCAGGGACGGGCTCCTCCCGTAGATATGATCCACCATCTCTTGCAAGGTATAAAACCCGTTAAACCAGGAGAGATTAGGGCCGGGGCATATACACTGGGGCGCATCTTTGGCCTCGGCGATTCCCAAGGCGATAAGGGCTCCATTTCCCAGATGATCGCAGATACACGCCCTTTCCATGATCTCCTCACGCAGCCTTTCTTTCTCGGCCTCTGGAAGCCTCATCTGGTTTATCTCTTTCAGCTTTTTTCCCTGGAATTGTCTGGAGGCAAGACATATAGGTCTTTTAGTAAATTCGGTGTTGGATATCAAGTAACCTTTGGCGCAGAGAGAGCCCGGCCTGCCCTCTGCCGCCATCTTGCGCAGCCACATTTCTGATCCGGTGTTGCGTACATTATTGAAAGGAATTCCGAGAGGGGAGGCGCCGCTAATGTAGAGATCAGTTTCCCCGGCCTGCCTTAATAACTCACGGGTAGGAGCATCCACACAGGTGGCTTCAGGGACCAGGAGAAATGGGGTGCCCCATCCGGTCAGGTCCATAGCGAAGTCTTCCTGCAGCCTGCGCACCTCTCCGTGGTTGCCGATGCCCCCCTGAACGGTGATAAGGGGGCTAGTTTCCAGGCCCGGTTCCGGATAGGCCCAACCCATATCCCGGTAGTACCTGAGTATCAGCGGTTTAAATTCTGCGGCCAGTTGCCCGCGTTTTTCCTTGAATTCCTGGAGAATGCCGGGGAGTAAAATTCCGTTGGTGGGAAAGACATGTCCTCCGCAATTAAGTCCTGATTCAACGCGGAATTCATACACCTCCAATCCCTTTTTCGCCAGGAACTTCCCCTGGATGAGTGCGGAGCGGAAGTCGCTTACCTTGAGGATTATCTTCTTTTTGATCTCACCCCGTTCATCCCGGTAAAAGTCCCGGAATCGGGTCATGTAGCTGTAAAGGCTCTGGTTGATTCCGGCGGAAAATACGATGCTGGACTTAAGGCTGCTATCGGCATAGCCTTTAAGGGCTGTTTTGGCGTCGCTGAATTCATCACCGCGGAGGTTGCCGTTTCTGTCAAAGGTGTTATCCAGTTTGACCATAATATTGACGTCGATAGAGCCGGCGCGCATTCTACGGGTCAGATCCCTTTCCAGCGCATCTCTTTCCGGCCCGGCCTGCATATCGAAAAGCCTGCTGTAATCCTTTTTCAGGGGACTTTCATCTGGTAACAGCTCAAAATATTTCCTCTTGTCGTTGTCTGCGAAGAAGGGTTGTTGCCGGATGTCCTCCATTTTAAGCTGAACGATTTCCCTGACGACTTCGAGGTAAGCAGTGATCCTTTTTGCCCTGCCATCCTCTTCGTGCCTTGGGATCCCGACGTATGGTAAGTTGTATTTTTCGCTGTAGTATTTACGGATTTGTTCGAGCAAAATGTCATCTACCAGTGAAATAACGGAAGAGATACCTAGCGGAGCCACACGGATGGGCGTGTCAACAGAGTGCCCGGTACCCATGACCGGGATGTGAAAGGTGTGGTAATAGTCTGTCATATACGTCCCTTTTTGTTCATCCAGACTGATATAATGCCTTCGAAAAGGCGTAATATGTTACAGCAAACTATGGTAAGATTCCATAAATCTGCTAAAAAGTCAATGAAGTTCAGAGAGATGTCCTGGGTGGGTCTGTGGTACTTTATCTTCTTACAAGGCTGATTATAAAGGTGAGTAAAAAGCAGAGCGATGCCACGAGGATGATAGAGGCGCCGGTAGCTATATCGGTGTAGAAGGAGATTACCAGCCCGGCGATACCGGATACCCAGGCAAAAACCAGAGAATACCAGAACATCTGGCGGACGTTTCGGCTGACATTTCGGGCGCTGGCCGGGGGGACAATGAGCAGCGCGGTGATAAGCAGTATGCCGATAGCTCTTATACCCATGGTTACCACCACGGCCAGGATTATGGCAAAAATGTAGTTATAGATATTGACCGGGATGTCTTGTGAGCGTGCCAATGGTTCGTTGATTCCGGTGAGTAGGAGGCGGTTATAGCTAAGGGCTATGAAGATAAGAATGACCGCGAACAGGGCGAAAGTGACGGCTATCTCCATTTCTGCTATGGTGAGGACGTCTCCAAAGAGGAAAGAGGAAAGAGTTTGGGAGAGACCCTTGCGGGTACTGATTATGGCGATACCCAAGGCGATGGTGGCGGCAAAAAAGACGCCAATTATGGTGTCCATAGGGAGATCCGACCGGGTTTTAAACTTGGCGATGCCCAAGGCTACCAGGACTCCGAATACAACCATGGTCAGGAGCGGGTTTATGCTGAGAAGCAGACCGAGGGCGATACCGGTAAAGGCCGAATGAGAGATGGCGTCACTGAAAAAGGCCATACGGGAATTTACCACCTGTATGCCGACGATGGCGCAGAGCGGGGTTATGAGCATGATTTCCAGAAAGGCCCTTTTCATAAAGAGGGAAGCGGCCCAGGCGAAGGGGAGGACGGTATCCAGAAAGCTATAGATTATGGCGAAAAGAGATTCCATAGTTATAGGCTATTTATGGTGCAAGGGATGGATACAGGTATCCTGGCCGTGCCGGTACAGGCCGGCGTGGGGGCCATAGACGGCCATGATATTTTCCGGTGTCAAGACTTCCGGTGCTCCGCCCTGGCACTGGACGGTCCGGTTAAGACAGATGACGTGTTCGGCATGGCCGGTGACTACAGAGAGATCATGGGAGACAATCACCATGGTTAAGTGACCTTCCCTCTGCACCCGGGTCATAAACTCACAGAACAGGGCTTCTCCGGAGATGTCGACCCCGGCGGCCGGTTCGTCCAGAAGCAGGATTTCCGGTTCCCGCGAGATAGCCATGGCCAGCATAACCCGCTGCAATTCTCCGCCGGATAGCCGTCCAATCTGACGCTCGCGCAAGTGTTCCACACCGATCTCCCGGAGGGCTTCCAGGGCCTTGTCTCTTTTGGCCTGTTGGTAGCCTAGCCAGAGTGGGCGGCGCTGGGAAGAAAGGGTGAGAAAATCGAGGACGGTGAGCGGCAACCCGCGATCAAAATCCAGGCGCTGCGGAACGTAACCGATGCGGGGTCTGGTTGTTTCCCGCCGGCCGTCACGGAGAAAGAATATCTCCCCTTCATGCGGGATGATACCGAGGACGGCCAGTATCAGAGTAGTCTTCCCCGCACCGTTGGGGCCGATCAGGGCCGTAATCCTGCCCTTAGGGATGCTGGTACTGACATTCTTTAGAAGAGGCGCATGATTTACAGTTACGCTTACATTTACAAGTTCGATAGCTGTTTCGGCCATCAGTTAATTCTCCTGCCAAGGCTTTTTGTATGATAGCAAGGTTTGTGTGCATGACCTTTTCATAGTAATCAAGCCCGACAGCCCCCTGGGCAGTGGTTACCGGGTCTAAGACATAAAACGGGACCCCGGTTTCACGGCTCAAGACCTGGGCCAGGCGGGGCGGATACTGCGGTTCGGCAAAAATGGCGGCAACCTTCTCTTTTTGCATGGTCTGGATTAATTTGTTCAAATTCCCGGCTGATGGCGGTTGGCCGGGATTTTCTTCGATATAAGCGACTACCGTAAGGCCAAGATCGCGAGCCAGGTAATCAAAAACGTTATGGAAGGCAACAACCTTTCGTTTTTTAAGTTTACCGGCGGTGTCTTTAACCCCGGAGATGAGTTTTTCCAGCCGTGCCGTAAAGTTTGCGGCATTTTTGCGGTAGAGTTCAGAATGTTTCGGGTCTATGGTGGAAAGAGACTCAGCAATATTCCTAACCTGGACCGCGGCTAGAGACGGGCTGGTCCATACGTGGGCATTGATCCGGCCGGGATGATGTTCATGACCATGGTGGCTGTGGCCTTCCTTCGCTTCCAGAGGTGTAATTCCTCTTGAAGCATCTATGGTTTTAATATCAGGGTTTGCTGCCTGAACAGGGCGACCGGCAAATTCTTCCATACCGAGACCATTGATGACCAGAACGGAGGATGCAGCGATCTTCTTCAAGTCGCCTGGTGTCAAGGTATAGTTATGTGGACAACCCGTACCCGGAGGGAGCATGAGTTCGACAGATACTCCCGGAACTCCCTGGATTACATTACTTGTAAAGACATAGATGGGCAGGAAAGATGCGAGGATGCGGAGGTCATTTTTCCCTTGCGATGAGCCGGCATGGGCTGGTATCGGATACACGAACAAGACCAACAAAATAATCAGGCACGCGGTGAGCGAAATTACCTTACGCATAAACTAAGTCCCCTGTGCTTTAGTTTTATGAGGTTGACAGCTTGGACAAATACCAAAACATTCCAGGGAGTGGTCTTTTAAGGTAAAACCTGATTCTTTTTGAATAGCATTAGCCATATCCTGCACCACACAATGGCGCACTTTTTCTATCCGGCCGCAGACCTGGCACATGATATGGTGCACATGCTGCCCGGCTAATATAGCTTCGTAGCGTTTGAAAGCCTCTCTTAAATCGATTTCCCTCACCAGGCCAATGTCCTTCAAGGCGCGCAGGTTGCGATAGACAGTGGCCAGATCGACCTTATGGCCTGTAAGTCGCCTGTGGATCTCATCCGGACTTAAGGGTTTTTCGCTTTGGGTCAATATGTGCCATATTTCCGCCCGTGCCCGGGTGAGAGATTTTTTGTGTCTGCGCAGATGGTTTGCTATATCCATAGCCGCCATAATAACAAAAATGCAAATCGTTTGCAAGTTAAGCTATGGGAATTAAATGTTTCTTGCCAAGCCCGTGCAACCCGATGTTTATGAACAGGTTTGTCAACAATATTATTAGGTTGGAAGGCCATCAGTCTAGCCGTTTGTAATGCTCGGCCCTTATCATTTCCCGGTAAAATTCCAGGGTCTGCTGGGCTATACTGGTCCAACTGAAGTACTTTTCGACCCGCTGCCTGGCTTTGAGACCCATCTCCTGAATCTTTTCTGGTGCAGAAAGAAGACTGTTTATAGCCGAAGCCAGACCCTGGGCGAACTGCTCCGGATGTTTGGGCGCAGGGTCACGGGCGCTCAAGGGTTCAAAGGGGACGAGAAGACCGGTTTCTCCATGCACCACCGCTTCCTTGATACCACCTACAGATGAGGCGACCACGGGCGTCTCGCAGGCCATGGCTTCTACATTGATAATCCCGAAAGGTTCATAGATAGAAGGGCAGACAAAGATAGAGGCGTGGGTATACAGACTGATAAGGTCTTTTCTGGGAACCATCTGTGATATCCAGATGACCTCATTCTGTGTCTTGGTTTGTGCCGTTTCCGTCTTTTCCACCATCTCTTTAGCGATCTCTTCCGTATCCGGGGAGGCAGCACAGACCACAATCTGCACGCCCGGACGCAGGTATTTTACTGCATCGAGGAGATGGAATACACCTTTCTGCCGGGTGATCCGGCCTACAAAGAGAATGAAGGGCTGATCAGGTTTGATCTGGTAAGAGGCAAGAAGCGCAGGGTTGGGGGTAGGTTTATACTGGTTGGTGTCAATGCCGTTATAGATAACACGAACCTTTTCTAACGGAACACCATAAAGATCGTGGACAGCCTTTTTCATGGATTGAGATACGGCAATGACTCCATCAGCATTTTCATAGGCCGTTTTCTCCACCCATGTGCTGACCTGGTAGGCAGAGCCGAGTTGTTCCTCTTTCCAGGGGCGTTGAGGCTCCAGGGAATGGGTAGTGAGGACGAGAGGCACGCCCAGGAGATGTTTCAGCAGGCAGCCGGCCAGGTGGGTGTACCAGGTGTGGCAATGAACGATGTCCACATCTCTCATAGAACCGGCCATGACCAGGTTTCTCAGGAGGGTATGCAAAAACTTTTGATGACGTGGGTCATGGGAAGGGAAAGCAAAATCCGGGTTAATCCCTTTCACGGTCTTATTTTCCGAATATTCCTCTTGTTCGCCGAAACAGAGGATCTTTACTGCATGTCTTTTTCCCTCCAGATTAGCCAGTTCGCGGGATAAATATTCTATGTGGACTCCGGCTCCTCCATACACATGGGGAGGATACTCATTGGTTAAGAAAGCAATTTTCATGGGTGAATATTTGGCACGTTCAAGAGAGAAGTTCAAGTACTTTTTATCGTTGGTTGTTTTATCACACGGCTAAAATTGACGGTGGATTCAGGTTATCTTGCAATCGCAAAATCAGGAATGTGATTGACACATAATTTAGCCAATGATACTTAATACTACTCCGACAATTTTGTCATTCCCGAGGTTTTAATCGGGAATCTGGTTTATTTTAAAACCATATCCGTCCCCGAGTGCCTGTATCGGGGATAAAAGCATTCGGGGATGACAGAAAAATAGGATTTTTTGTACTCAAATTAGGATTCTTTTCTTTACTATAAAGACATCGTGTGAAGTGTCGGAGTAGTATTAACCAGGGAGGCGGAGTATGTCAACGGACTACTTGGTGCAGATATATAATGGACTGAAACTAACGGAGCAAGTGAATGTTATAAAATAATAGACGTCTCCCAATTACATTCGTTCCCTCTCGTCATCGGCAGCTTTAAGACGATTATAACCTTCTGTAATTTTTGGGAAACTTAAAGAGAATGAGGTAAATATCATGGAAAAGAACTATCAAGTATCGTTTGAAATCGCAGGCCCTGCGGCGATGTTCACACGGCCGGATTCCGGCGCAGCGCCGATTTCTTATCCAGCGCCGACATATTCGGCAGCCAAGGGAATGTTTGAGGCCGTCGTGCGTTATACAAGCGCCCATATTCGCCCCACTAAAGTTGAAATATGCAAACCGATTCGGTTTCACAAGTATGTCACGAATTACGGGGGGCCGCTTCGAAAAGGCAATCAGCGATCAAAGGGCGCTTCTTATCAAATTCCGGCAACTATACTCGTTGACGTCTGCTATCGTATCTATGGTGTGATAGAAGCCGTGACTGCTGCGCCATGCGGCAATAATCATCTTCATGCATTGCAAGAAATATTTAAGCGCCGTTTAAAAAATGGCCAGTGTTTTTATATGCCATGTTTTGGCTGGAAAGAATTTGTGCCGTCTTATTTGGGACCATTAAGATATGGTACCGAGATTGAAAAATCGATAAATCAAATATTGCCGTCAATGCTGCATTCGGTATTCGATAGTCCCATGAACGGCAAGGCAAATCCTGTATATCGCCAGAACGTCGAAATAATGGAAGGGGTGCTGAGATATGATCAATGAAATTGTTTTACTGAATAATAGCATCAAACGATGCGGGTTGAAGGTCCAGAGTAAACATCCATGGATAACAGAACCCACAAGGAAAGAAGGTTTTATCGTTGGATTTAATTCATCTGGTCAAATAGGTGCAATCGAGCAATGTTCTTCCGACAGAATGGCTAAAATGTGGAAGATTTCGCCGGACAATCAGAAAAGCTTTCCCGTGATAAATTTTAAAACCCCGATCTGGAAATCCTCAAAAGACCCATTAGGGGTTCATAACGCACTGAACGATAAAGACTTGGTTAAAAGTTGTGATAGCATGAGTAAAATCTGCAAGGATTCGGAGTTTGCCTATAAAGAATCGGAAAAGAATAAATTGGCGGGGAAACTTGTTGATTATCCTAACGAAGTACTCAAATTATTGGTAACGTTCAAAAGGTGAGGCATCAATGTATTTCGACCGATTGGAT
>JASEGX010000260.1 GCA_030017815.1 Thermodesulfobacteriota bacterium
AACGAACTCAAGCAAGTTCGTTCTAACATAGGATGCCGCTCGCGGTATAAGTTGGCTTTTTACGAAGCCATCATTTTTCAAAATTACAGAATTGTTTACAGGGTTATAGAACCTAACGAACGTGTTGAAATACTGCAGTAGTTCATGGTGCTCGTGAGATCAAAGGAATATTTCGCCAGGAATGGGAACTGTAGGTTGGTATGACAGGCCTTGATAAAGAAAAATTGAAGGAAGCCGTTAACCGTTTCCAGGCCGTAAAAATCATGGTCATCGGCGATGTGATGATGGATCAGTTTATATGGGGCAAGGTATCCCGCATCTCTCCTGAGGCGCCGATACCGGTGGTTGATGTAAGGGATGAGTCCCGGATGCTGGGAGGGGCGGGAAACGTAGTGCACAATATCTGCTCGCTCGGCGCGCAGGCCTCTCTTTGTGCGGTCGTGGGCAGGGATGAGATGGGGCGCCGCGTGGTCAGGGAACTACGGAAACTTGGCTGTCCCGCCGAAGGCATCGTGGTCGAGGAATCGAGGCCGACTACGGTCAAAACACGTATCGTAGCCCATGGTCAGCAAGTAGTGCGTTTTGACCGGGAGAACCGGGGCAAAATAGCAGAAGAGAGTATCGAAAAGATCTTATCCTGTGTACGCGACAACCTCGCCGATACCTCTGCCGTTATAATTTCAGATTACGCCAAGGGAGTGGTTTGTCCGAAGTTGATGGATGGCTTAAGGCCCCTCCTGTCCAAAAATAAGGTTATCTGGGCCGTAGATCCCAAGGTGTGGGATGTGCGCCTTTTCAAGGGGGTAACCATTTTTACCCCGAACCAGCTTGAGGCGGAAAGCATAACAGGTATCCGTATTGATTCAAATGAATCACTGGCCCGGGCCGGGGAAAAACTGAGGAAGTTGGTCCGATGTAAGGCCGTCCTTGTTACCCGGGGAGAGGCCGGCATGGCGCTTATCGAGAAAGGGCAGGGGATGTATTTCATCCCCACGGTGGCCAGAGAGGTTTATGATGTCACCGGCGCGGGGGACACGGTGATTGCTGCCATGACCCTGGGACTTGCCGCCGGCCTTACCCCGCGCGAGGCAGCCACCCTGGCGAATTTTGCCGCCGGCATTGTGGTGGGGAAAATAGGCACGGCTACTGTAGGAACTGCGGAACTGGCAACTGCCATTGCTAATCTATAATTATTCACCAGATCGCAGAGGGCACAGAGTGTTGGTAAATTCGAAATCCGAAGCACGAAACTCGAAACAAATTCAAATGACCAAATGAGAACAATGACTAAAACTAAAAATCGAAGGAGTTGCTGATGGACGTTTCGAACATTCGATATTTGGATTTCGGATTTGTTTCGGATTTCGGATTTCGATATTCGGATTTGGTTGCGGCTATGCCGCGCTGTGTGCTCTGCGGTGAAATATGAATATAATATGAGCAAGCCAAAACCTTCCCCTCCAGCCAAGCTTTTGGTGAGCATCATAGCTAAGGACGAAGCCCTGATTAATGAGACCATGAAGGCCTTAGCCGGTCGCCGGGGCGATGTGGACTTTATAAGCGAAGTTTTGCCCTTTGATCAGACGGATTATTATAACACAGAGCTGGGCGCTCCTCTTCTGCGGCGGTTTGCCGCCTTTGAGACGCTGATAGACCCTTCTCTCCTGCCAGATCTTAAACACGAAACCAATGCCGTGGAGATGGAAGGGGCCGTAGAAGGCAGGCGCCGGGTAAATATTGATCCAGGGTACATAGTGGCCGAAAGGTTGATTCTGGCCACGGGTAAGAACTATACTCATCGTATTTACCTGGGCAAGGGGATTTATGCTGATCTCACCCTCATCTACAGTAAGGGCGGGTTCCAGACCCTGCCCTGGACATATCCGGATTATGCCAGTCAGAAGGTGAGGACGATCATGGAACAGATCCGTCGGAAGTATCTTTTTCAGATGAAAGAAGAGCTGTTGGACGCAGATGAACGCTGAGATAACATATTAAAGGAATTTGTAACTATTCAGCCACTAAGACAC
>JASEGX010000070.1 GCA_030017815.1 Thermodesulfobacteriota bacterium
TCAAAATTAAAAATGGCTATAAGCCGGTTACTTATAGCCATTTGATTTTACTGGTGGGCCGTGCTGGAGTCGAACCAGCGACCTACTGATTAAGAGTCAGTTGCTCTGCCAATTGAGCTAACGGCCCGGGTTGAACCATGAAATTTAATAAAAGTAGCAGACTAAGATTTGGCACGCCCGGCCCGACTCGAACGGGCGACCTACGGATTCGAAGTCCGGCGCTCTATCCAACTGAGCTACGGGCGCCAAGCATAACATCGCCAAGGTGGTGGTTTTTTTAACACCTTTGTCTTGATAAGTCAACCCTTAGTGCTTCTGATCTGGTTTCGGTTGCAAGAAAATTTTACTGGAAAACCTGGCACGATATATGTTAAAAGTAGCTGCAACAATATCTGATGAACCTGTAAAAAGTCAAAATTGGGACGGCACAGTAAAAAGCTCCAGTTGCAAGGCGCGCAAATCCTGAGGAATGAGGCGTAGTTGTAGCTACGCCGCAGTGACGAAGGATGCCGCGCAACGCAGCAAATGGACTTTTTACGAGGCCGTCATATCTTAAATCTCATCGGAGAGGGATTACCTATGCCGAGCGTATCTTATAAAGACAAGCAATTCGAGATTAACATAGAAGGCTATTTGAAGACTTTCGATAGCTGGACTGCGGAATTCTCCCGGGCCATAGCCAAACAAGAAGGGATAGAAGATTTAACCGATGAACACTGGCTAATAATTGAATACGTGCGTAACTACTATGCCAAGCGTGGCATTGCTCCTATGATTTTAAAGTTGCAACGAGACCTCAAGATTTCCATTTGGCGAATACATGAGCTTTTTCCTACCACGTCTGAAAGGGCTATCTGCAAGATTGCCGGACTGCCCAAGCCAACCGGTTGTATCTGATCATTAGCTACTGTGGACTACCGGGCAGAGAGAAATGTCAAACCGTGCCGGCCATTTTAATTCTCTGCTCTTCCCTTAAGAGAGAATACCTGAGCTGGCCGGCCAGAAATTTTTCTTTTAATTCTTCTATTACCTCCATGGCTTCGCCTTTCTTCTGGTAGATATCCAGAAGGCAATAAAGGATTCGCGGGTCTCGCTCATTATATATCCTTTTTAATATCTCCAGCGCCCGATCATAGTCTTTAAGACTGAAATAACAACGGGTCTGCTGAATCAGGCCCGCGTGGTCTTGCCATCCGGCCTTATTTATAAGCTCCAGGGCAAATTCAAATAATCCGCCTTCCATAAGGACGCGGATAACTTTTGGCCCCAGGCCGTCCATCATAAAAATTGTCTCCGCGAGCGCCATGGCCTCGGTAAACTTTCCCAGACAGAGGTATTTACTAATAAGGTCCAGACTCCGTTCCGGGCTTTGCATCAATTCTTCGGGGCTAAGCGACCGTAACCAGATGTAGTATAAGGCCTCCTGGGTTTTTCTGAGAGAATCGAGATCGCCCGGTTGATATGTGTTGCAGATGCCGAGAGAAGGGATGTCTTCAATCCCCTGGACAAACAAAGGTTCCATTACTTTATGAACCTTTACCATGAAGGTGGCATCTTGTCCGGCAAGCTCCCGGTCAGGATATTCATGAGGAAATCTGACCTGAAACCGCTTTTCTTCTCCGGCCTTAAGTCCCATCAGGTTATTCTCGAAGTCAGGCAGAAAGCGGCCCTCACCAATCACGAGCGGCCAGAAGCGTCCGCTTGTACTGGGAATGGGTCTTTCCCCGAGGTATCCGGCAATATCCAAAATTATCTTTGTTCCGGATCTTGCCGTAGAATTTGAGTCCTGGTAGAAAGGCACGCGCCTGATCCATTCTTTCAGCCACGACTGGCTGGAGGCCTTGGCCGTGTTCAGATACTGGTAAACTAACTCAAACTCCTCAACCTCACATAATAACTTTGTAAGATAAAGATAGAATTCCGGCTCCTCGTCCAGATAATGAGCGTGGTGAACAAGATACGAGAGGAGGGGGAAAACATCGGTCTTTGCCTCAACCTTCTCCTGGAAGAAGGCGTTGTTAATAAACCAGATGGCCTTCAGCCGCTTTATCTCTTTTGATGTCAGATTCTCGGTTTCAAAATCATCTCCGATAGATAGGTATCGGGGCTTGTATTGCGGCTGGGGTATGATCCCGAACTTCTTATAATCCCTCTGGATTTCCGTGCCGAAATAGACCTGAAGCTGCTGCGAGCAGGAATTTCCCTCAATGCGAACCCCATGGTTTTTCACAAAACGCACGGTTTCATAGGCATCAGCGAAGGTTTCACCCGGCAGCCCGTAAAGGGTAAACAACTCCACATTGACACCAAAGGATTGGGCCAATTTGATGGCCTGAGACAGTCTGGCCAGGTCCAATTTTTTTCTGATGGTATCGAGAACCCTGGGGCTGCCTGATTCCATGCCATAGGCAATGGTAGCGGCGCCGGCCTGTTTTAGCTTCATAAGAAGGGAGGCATCGACCAGGTCGTAACGCGTTTGACACCAGAACTGGATATCAAGGTTCTGTTCTATGATCTTATCTAACAGGCATTCCAGCCGCTTGAGAGAGAAACTGAAGTTTGGATCGGCAAACCAGAACTGTCTAATGCCTTTTTTTACACAATACTTGATTTCTTCCAGCACCCGCTCGATGGAATGAATTTTTACCTTATGATGGAACGCCCTGGGCGTATAGCAGAATACGCAGGGATAGACACAGCCTCTGGAGGTAAGTAAAATGGCCGTATCCTTGTGTGATAGATCCAGGACGTTTGTCAGATACGGTGACGGATAACCATCTAAATCATCTCCGGTTTCTTCGGCCATTGGATTATCATGCAGGCGATTTTCTGCCTTATAGGATATTCCACGGACAGTGGACAGGGGCAGACCCTCCCGCAGAGAACAGGCGAGATCTCGTGCTACTATTTCTCCTTCACCCCGGGATATGACATCCACATGGCGAAGGTCAAGGAGGGCCTCGGTAGGCATAAACGTCGCTTGCGGCCCGCCGATAACAATGGGTATCCGGGGGTCCAGTTCCTTTATGAATTTAGCCAGAAGGCGGATACCTTCCATGTTTTCCATGTAAGCGGAAAAAGCCACGTACAAAGGATGCCGGTTAAGAACGAACTCCCTGATTTGTAACAGCGGCAATGGCCTGTCTTTGAGATCATCCCACAGGGCGATCTCAAAACCGTTGTCCTTGAGAAAGGCGCCGATGTATCCTAGTGAGATTGGAATGGTATCTGATGAAGAGATCAGCGAGGTTCGATTACTGTTGATGAGTAAGACAGGGGGATCGCTTATTGAATGCATTCATTGTTTCCTTATGTTGACGGCTTCGTAAAAAAGCCTTTTCACCGCTGAGTACGCAGAGCCCGTTCGGCTGAGCTCACGCCGAGGCCGCAGAGAAAAACTTTTGCCACCAAGGCACCAAGACACAAAGAAATAATCTTAGTTTTAGTGGCTTGGTGTCTTAGTGGCAGAATAGTTACAAATTCCTTTAATATGTTATCTCGGCGTCCTCTGCGGCCCTTCGACTTTGCTCAGGGCCGTGAGCAAAGTCGAACGGTAAATTTCACTTTTTACGAGTTCATCAACTGTGAGTTTTTTCGTTGGTCACTGCCTTCATCTATGAACTATGAGCTATGAGCTATGAGCTAAGACAATGCCTGCCTGCTTAGCTTCTCGATATTTTCACGGGCAAAATCTATAGAGGGGTCGATATCCAGGGCGAACTGATAGTATCGGATGGCCTCGGCTATATGGCCTATCTCCCGCAGGTTGGAACCAATATTGGCATAATCTATGGCCGAAGACGGGTCCAGATCTATAGCCTTTTCAAAACAGGCTATAGATTGCACATGATCTTTGAGCTTAAAATGACAAAAGCCCATCAGGTTATGTATTTCCTTGAGTTCCGCATTACACTCCCGTGCCTTTTCAAGCTCCGCCAGGGCCTGCCGGAGGTCCCCCAGCTCCTTGTAGCACACCCCCCGCTGGCAATAAAGACTGGCCCGCTCCTTGCCTGTCGTATCAAGGGCCAGGGCGCGTTCATAACAGGCCAGGGCCTCAGCGTAGCGGCCTTCCCGTTCATAGGTGTAGCCCAGGAAAAAATGGACCTCGTAATGGTCAGGATAGATCGTCTTCATCCGCTCAAGCTCATGGACAGCCCTTTGGCTGTCGGGAAACTGAGAGACCAGCTTGGCGGCATGCAGGCAGAAACTGTTATCCCTGGTGCGTTCGCGGAAATGGGCCCCTGGAACGATCATATATACGGCCGGAATGCGGAGTACAGGATGGGTAATATCCACGGCATAAACGGTAAACCCCTTTTCAGCCAGGGCCTGGACACACTGTTCCAGTTCCACCCGCTGGTTGGAATGTGAGACATCGGGCATATCTCCGATACAAGCGTTATTCCCGGTTTCCGTCACATAACGAGCGTCTTCCAGTCCGGAAAATTTGGGCAGGCCGCTTTCGGCATATCTGCCTTCGGTGTCAAAGTCCCCGGCGAGCTGAGCTATTTCCGTCAAGGCCCGGATAAGGGCCTTTTCCGGGTGGGTAGCTGTCCCCGCGGTATAGACAATCTCACTTTTTTCCGGGAAAGTGGCGGGATCCATAGCCAGGGCTGCTATTGTAGGTATCCCCGTCTCGAGGGTAAAATCTTTTACGTAAAGGTTGATTCCTTTTGAGTCATATTTCGTGATCAACTCTCTCGCCATAGGATCCTTTACCGAGGAAAGATCAACGGCCGGGGTAGAAAGATTTCCGTTTGTAACGACCGAGGATACGTGCCTTTCCACCACCTCACATAATCCCTGAAGGGCGGCCTCGGTCAAGGTATTTCCGGCTGAGGAGCCGTTATACTCATTTAACATATAAAACCACTGGAAAGGGAGCCAGACCTCCTTATTATGCGTAAGATCATAGGCCCGGGTCCAGTAAAGGGGGAGGGTGGACCAGATCCCTCCGGCTTTTTCCAATTCATGGGCATTACCCGGATCATCATGCACGGACTGCATAAGCGCCTCAAGGGGCACCACGTCCCCTTGGAGTGTTCCGGCCTCGGAACAGACAAAAGATCCATTCATAAAACTAAAAAGAGAGTACCGTTCCATGAGTTCCATAAGGGCGCTCGCCTCTGCCTGCTCAGGAGTTCCTCCCTTACCCATCTGTTTGATAGTACCGACGACCTCTCTGGCCTCTGTCCCACAAATGCTCATATAGACCGGGATTCCCAGCCTGCCCTTGTCTATCCGGACCACGTCCCTTAGAATCTCGCCATTGACCTGTTTTAAACGGTCTCTGACCCTGGCCACGGTCTCTTGGGGCGAAACGGCCTTGTCCTGATCAATCGTATAGGTCTTAATTGAGTCGGCGAAAACAAGTGACATAGACGGTCTCCCATAATTTTTTGATAGGCGTATACGGAGATAGCTTATTGCCTCCGCATATTACCGGAAGTTTTTTATATATCAAGAATTTCTTATGAAATCAATAAGGGGGGGATTGAGTGGCAGTCGAGCAGACGGATTATATTGGCATTTTTGGAAAATAGTCACGGAGTAAAGAGTTTTTGTGGTAAGGTAATAGCCAGAGATTATTCGCCAAAGGCGAATCCGCCTATGCGGAAAAGAGGGGGTATACGAGGAGAGTAATGTCCACAGAATCGAAGGGCCACAATAGCCATCTCGTCGGCGTCATTTCCGATACGCATGGTCTTCTTCGGCCCGAGGTGCTCAAGGCTTTTCAAGGTATTGATCTGATCGTTCATGCCGGAGATATCGGCCCGGAGGAAGTACTTAAGGCGCTTCAGGAAGTTGCCCCGGTTTTTGCCGTGCGCGGCAATATGGACAGGTTTGGCTGGACAGGAAAACTTTCGAAAACAGAAGTAGTTAAAGTCGGAGAGGCCCTATTATATGTGCTCCATGATGTAGATGAGCTTGATCTGGATCCGGCTGCGTCTGGTTTCAGCGCGGTGATAAGCGGTCATTCTCATCGGCCATGGATGGAAAAGCAGAATGGCGTACTCTTTTTAAATCCAGGCAGTGCGGGACCGTGTCGATCCGCATTACCGGCTTCGGTGGCCTTGCTTCGTGTAGAGGGGAACTCATTGGGTGCGCAGTTGATCGCATTGAGATGAGATTTCCTTCAGGCTATAACCTGTAACCACTGCTGATAAAATCCCCGGAGGGCAAAGCTATGAGCCGACCTGTCTGCGTGCAACGCACAGGCAGGCGACATGACGAAGCCCCGGGGTTCGGGAGATATGGTAATACCGCCCGCCCCATGCGGATGTCCTACTTATTCCCAATTTGTCAAGCACGTTCTGCACGAATGGCCCATAAGGTGAAGTAAATGTTCTAAAAACTTCCTTTCAGGCTTCTATTTCTTATATTTATCTAAGAATTCTTCCGCCGTTTTGGGTTGCCAATGCTTAAGCTGGCCTTTACCAAGATATTTTAAGGTCTTGCCATCTTCCGTCTTGTAATAGTTTCCGACAACCAATGTGATCTCTTTGTTTTCCTGTAATTTTGTTAGTCCCTCGGGGGCGATCGACCATACCTCTCCTGTTGTTACATTAAGTCTGTATGCAACACCAGACGGTGAAACGGCGATTTGATATTTTGCAGGGGACTCTTCTTGGTAGCACCCACTCAAAATCAATAGTGTAAAAAGAATTAAGAGTTTCTTCATAATGCCTCCCGGTTCCAGACGATTTGAAGGTAAGTATTAATTTTCTTGAGCGACTAACGCTGGGCGTGAGCCGACCGGCCACAAACGCTGAAATGAAAAACACCGGAGGCTATTCCCGGTCAGCTCGATGCCGTTGTTAACTCAGATTTCTATTTTGCCTCTAATACATGAGGAAAAGTTGTTTTGTAAACGATGATTTTTTCGAATACATCTGATTCTACTTTTCCGAAACCATCGATTTGAATTTCCTGATCTTGTGCCCGATCCATAAAATCGACGACAATAAGCAACCAGAAGCTATCGCATTTCTTGTACTGTTGTGAACTCTCCTCTTTATCTCTCACAATTCTAATTAAGTTATCTCTGGACATGATTGAACCGCTATATACCTGAACACTCCGCCATTTAGGGGTAGCACATTCTTCTGCACATAAATACACGTAAGATACTTCAGGGATATTCTGAAAAATATGACTGCCTATCTGACCTGTCTTATATTCCTTAATCTGCTCCGCAAGAGCCACCAACTTCTGAACTACATCTCTCGTTCCTCGTATAGGATTTGCCTTGTCAAATTCGATAGTCACTTCTATTTTCTTCTTGTTCCTTGCTTCATACATGCGCTGAGCATCGGAAATGATCGCATCGCGCAAGTCTCTTTGGCGCTGCTCGCTTTCAAGAAGTTCTCCTTTTTCAAGATAAAAGTTGGTGATCTCTATCCCAATCTTTCTTTCGCCCTCTAAAATAACATCGGGTTTGTCGTAATAGATTATTGTGCCAGGAGGTAATAAATAATCCTTACGGAACATCTCAAAGTAATGCCGCTCTTTTTCGTGAGTTGACATTTTCTTCATTTCATATCTTCCGACAGTAGTGTCCCAACGTTGATTACTTAACGGTCTGTAATAGCCTGTAAATCCTGAGAAAACGAGACGTCATGCCGTTTAACGACTTGAAATTTTTCCGAAGGTCCGGTCATCTTCGCGCAGCAATGTGCGGAGGGCTGGACTATGTACACCGGAAAACTCATTTTCTCTCAAGTGATGGAGCATCTTCCGCTCCACATTTTTCACCAGTGTGTCGATCGCTACCACGGCAATTTCAAAGTCAAGGATTTTTCCTGCCTCGACCAGTACCTATGCATGGCTTTCGCCCAACTTACCTATCGCGAGAGCCTGCGGGATATCGAGGTCTGTCTGCGTGCTCAGAAGAACAAGCTCTACCACATGGGTATTCGTTCTGCTGTTTCTCGCAACAACCTGGCCAATGCCAACAAAGTCCGCGACTGGCGTATCTATGCCGATTTTGCCCATTCTCTCATTCAGACTGCCCGCAAACTCTACGTGAACGACAGTTTCGGCCTGGAACTGGAGAACACGGTCTACGCTCTGGATGCCACCACAATCGACTTGTGTCTCTCCATGTTTCCATGGGCCAACTTCCGCAAGAGCAAGGGGGCCGTCAAGCTGCATACCTTACTGGATTTGCGGGGCAGCATTCCGACCTTCATCCACATCTCCGACGGCAAACTCCACGAGGTCAACACCTTGGACATCGTGCCACTGGAGGCAGGGGCATTCTACGTCATGGATCGGGGCTATCTGGACTTCGCACGGCTGTACACGATCTCTCAAGTATCAGCTTTCTTCGTGATCCGTGCCAAATCCAACCTCAAGTGTCGGCGAGTCTATTCGTATCAGGCAGACCGAGCTACTGGTCTGATCTGCGACCAGTCGGTCATGCTCACCGGGTTCTACCAGGCCAAGGGTTACCCGGACAAATTGCGCCGGGTAAAGTATTACGATGCCGAGACCGACAAAACGCTTGTGTTTCTGACCAACAACTTCACCCTGCCAGCCATGACCATTGCCGACCTGTACCGATGCCGCTGGCAGGTGGAACTGTTCTTCAAATGGATCAAACAGAACCTGCGTATCAAGACTTTCTACGACACCTCGGAAAACGCGGTCAAAGCCCAAATCTGGATTGCCGTTTCAGTCTATCTGCTCGTTGCCATCATGAAGAAACGGCTCAAAATCCAGGCCAGTCTTTACACAATCTTACAGGTCTTGAGCGTAACCATTTTTGAACGAATGTCATTATTACAAGCACTTACAGACGAAGACTACACAATCAAAACTGACAACAAGTGTAACCACCTGTTTTTATTCAGCTAAACGTTGGGACACTACTGATCTTCCGAGTTAACGAATAATAGTTTTTACGGCGCGGAACCGATCGTAAAAAGTATAGTTGAACTGAACCGCAGGCCATTTTTGGAAATTTATCGGCTCAGCACGGATGTATTATGGATTTTATAGCAGGAATTGATCGATATTCCAAGACGAAACCGTATGGGTAGGGAAGATTTCGAAACGGGTTGGCCCAAGAAACTGTCGGGGTGAGGTACTAAAGGTAGCGCCGTGTTGGGGCGATTCATAATATGAGCCTAATCCGCATACGGTCCAAGAAAACGTTCACCATTAAAGTGGATCAAATGTGTTGGAGACTCGGCAATCCAGACTTCCGTCTCCCAAGAAATGTCATTTAAGTATTTCAACATGGCCCTTCGATCAATAAACGCAGTCACAAAAACCAAACCAGCGGTTGATCCAGAGAACAATTCCTTCAATTCCTGCCTTCGCTTCGGGTTTACAGGTCCGTGACTGGTCACAGCCTCAATCAGAACCAGCCAGTTCCTTTCTACATGATGCACCACAACATCGGGCATCTTCCCGTGTTCTTCTATCTTAACACCCAAGGCCTTCAGAGCGTCTGAATCGAAATACGCCCACTTCGTTTGAGTATCTCCCACATAAATAACGTAACCTCCGGGTGTGAACAAGGGGCAAAAATCATCAATGATCTTCTTAACCAGTACATTCTGGCCGCCGGGGGAAAGCCTGATTTCCTGACCGTTCGCCAGCTTGACGGGCAGTCGTCTCATATCCCTCTCGCGTGCATATAGTCTTTTCAAGGTCTTCACTGTCCGCAGATATTTCTGCAAATGTCTATCCCATCCTGGCTTCCCAAAACCTCGAAGCAGTTTCAGCGCGGACGGATCGATCCGATACACCGCTTTCGGGCTATTGGTCGGTCTGGCGGGTTTATCAGGATTGGCGACAATCAAGGCGGCTTGCATAAACTGGTGGACTGTTTGGCGACGTACCGTTTCGCGAGTGTTGGGCGCGTATCTTTTTCCGTAGTGTTCGTGAAAGAAATCCATCATAGGAGTAATACCCATCAATGGATCGGTGGCATCCTCCCAGTTGCTGTCAGGTTTGAGGCCCAGCAATGATAGGAGGGTCAGGGCGGATCGTTCGTTCTGCTGCTGTCTTGGAAAACCCAAATGATTCAGGATGGTGAGAGCCTCCCTGATTTTTTCTTCTGCTTTCTGCCCATTTGCTTTCTCAATCACAGTGTTCGCACTCCTTTTCTACGATGGCATCAATAGTCTTCTGATCGGGCATCGCTTCCTTGACATAGGCGCCAAGTCTCAAGAGTTGTTCATAAGTAGGATAGGGCATTTTTCGCAGATCAGTGGCATTAACCTGAGTGTGACCGCTAAATAGGCGAAAATACTGATCAACAATTGTAGAATTGAGATATAAGGCAAGCCCCTTTGCCAAGTCAGCCGGTAATCCTTTGCCTTGTCTGTGGAAGTAATTTAGGTGATTTTCAAAACTTACTAAAGGCGCGTTGACCCTTGACGGGTCATATATCGCTGCCATAACTCGTCTCTCCTGTTCCTTGGACGAAAACCTTTTTGTGAGAACATAATATCCAGCTTCTACGAAAAGATCGGACGTCTCGGGCAATGACACTATGGCGTTTGGTTTCTTTCCTGATTCAACAGGCCAGTTGATGAAGCCATGTTGAAAATGACACGGATAAATCAGCGGAACTGTTCCTTGCTGAGGAGACTGTCTTAGGTGTTCCCGTGCCCTGAAATCAACAGTACGTCCTGTGGAGACATTCAGTTTAAGGTTACTGAGTGACGATACAAAGCATTCCATTCGCTTCGTCACATCTAGATCGGCATCATCAACACCCAGATGGATAAAGGCATCCCGATCACTGGGGTGGACAACATGCCTATATGGGATAGACAGGATGCGTGCATTGTCGAAATCAATACCCTCGGACGCGGAAATTATGACAGACTTCGGTTTCTGAAGCCCCTGGATGGCATGATAGATCACATTCTCTTGAAGCACATCGTCGTCGCCGAATGCCTTCTTGCGCGATACGAATAAATGAATGCGCTTGAGACTCATCATGCTCAGGAATGAGACACGGAACTTCTTGAAATAAGGGCCATTGCAAAAGC
>JASEGX010000071.1 GCA_030017815.1 Thermodesulfobacteriota bacterium
ATACTTTACGCTGAAAATCTATCAGGCTTTCTGCAACTAATTCGGAGAAGAACCTTATAGATAAACCGAAAATGTGCCGGAGTGGTGAAACAGGTAGACGCAGGGGACTCAAAATCCCCCGACCCTCGCGGTCATGTCGGTTCGATTCCGACCTCCGGCACCATATAATCGTCAGACGGTAGCTTTTAGTTTTCGAGTTGCGGGTTCTGGGTTAAAAAACTCGCAACTCAAAACCCTCCTTACGACTTATCACTTGTCCCGACTCCCGACTTCTGGATTCTAACTCCTGACCGCTAATTAAACTCCTTACGCCTTCACTACATTCCTCGTCTTTTCGTTGATTTTGATCAGATTTCGTGTGTCAACTATGAGCCGGGCGTGCCTCTGGATAAAATCCGGGTCATAGTCAGAATGGTTGGTGGCGATGAGGACGCAGTCGTATTTTTTCAGGTTTTTTTCGGTGAGGGGCACCGAGGCCATCTTAAGGTCATAGCGCCTCATCTTGTGGGTTCTGGGGACATGAGGGTCGTTATAATCCACCTTGGCCCCTTTTTCCCTTAATAGCTCGATAAGCTCCAGGGAAGGAGATTCCCGGACATCGTCGATGTCTTTTTTGTAGGCCAGTCCGAGGACCAGTACCTTTGATCCTTTCAGGCTCTTGCCCCGGCTATTCAAGGCGTCAATAAGTTTGTTTATTACATAGGCCGGCATCGACGTGTTGATCTCTCCGGCCAGCTCGATAAATCTCGTGGCCATGCCGTATTCACGCGCCTTCCAGGTGAGGTAGAACGGATCAATGGGGATGCAGTGGCCACCCAGCCCCGGGCCGGGATAAAAAGGCATGTAGCCGAAGGGTTTTGTAGATGAGGCGGCGATTACCTCCCAGACGTCAATTCCCATCCGGTCAAAGACCATCTTCATCTCATTGACCATGGCGATATTTACGGAGCGGAAGATATTCTCCATGAGCTTGGTGGCCTCTGCGGCCCGGGTGGAGGAGACAGGCACGGTCTTGACCACGATAGTATCATAGAGGGCGCAGGCCGCCTTCAGACAATTTTTGGTATAGCCTCCAACCACTTTTGGGATGTCGCCGGTAGAAAAATTCTTATTGTTGGGGTCTTCCCGCTCCGGAGAAAAGGCCAGTAAGAAATCCTTTCCGGCCTTGAGACCGGTCTCTTCCAGGATATGGCGCATGTCCTCATCTGTCGTGCCCGGGTAGGTGGTGGATTCCAGGACGATGATCTGCCCCTTACGCAGGTTGTCCCGGATGCTTCGCGTGGTAGAAAAGACATAAGAGAGATCCGGTTCCCGATTCCTGTTTAGCGGTGTGGGCACACAGATGAGAATACAATCCATCTCTTTCAGTCTGGAAAATTTGGTAGTGCTGCTAAAACGGCCTGTGGATAGGGCCTCCTTGACCTTGCCGGCAGGAATGTGTTTGATATAAGATATTCCCGCCTCGAGGGCCTTGATCTTTTTTGTGTCTATATCAAATCCGGTGACCGGAAACCCGGCCCTTACAAATTCCAGTACCAGGGGAAGGCCCACATAGCCAAGGCCGATGATTCCGACTTGGGCCTGCCGTTTTTTGATGCGATCTAATAGGGTCATGACCTCATTTGCCTCGTTTTTTCGTTTTCTTTGTCAGTTTATCAATATACCACGCCACGGTCTCTTCCATTCCCTGTTTCACGTCATGCGTTGGCTTGTAGCCCAGGAGTACCCCGGCCTTTTCAATGTCCGCCTGGGAATGCCTCACATCCCCTGGCCGATACGGGCCGTATTCGGCTTCAATCTTTGCAATAGCAGGGTAATACCGGGCCAGAGAGTCGCGTATCATTGTAAAAAGTTCGTTTAATGTTGTCTTCTCGCCAAAGGCCACGTTGTAGACCTGGTTCAGGGCCTTTGGTTTCTCTGTTATGGCAGATAGCAGATTGGCTTGGGTGACATTGTCGATATAGCAGAAGTCCCGGCTGGTTTCCCCGTCGCCGTTGATCGTCGGGGCCTTTCCATCCAGCAGGGCGCCGATCCAGCAGGGGATTACGGCCGCGTAAGCCCCTTTGGGATCCTGCCTTCGGCCAAAGACGTTGAAATATCTCAGCCCGATGCACTCCATCCCGTATGTGCGGGCGAAGACGTCGGCATAAAGTTCGTTTACATATTTGGTGACGGCATAAGGGGATAAGGGCCGCCCGATCACATCCTCTTTCTTCGGAAGCCCCGGGTGATCTCCGTAAGTGGAGGAGGAGGCCGCATAGACAAAACGATTAACTTTGGCGTCGCGGGCCGCTACTAGCATGTTGACGAAACCATCGATATTTGATTGGTTGGTCGCGATGGGATCGTCAATGGATCGGGGCACGCTGCCGAGGGCGGCCTGGTGGAGCACGTAGTCAACATCATCACAGGCCCTTCGGCAGTCGTTGAGATTTCGTATATCCCCTCCGATGAAGGTGAACCGGCTCCAGACCCCGTCACCCACCGTATTTTTTACATCCTCCAGATTATGGAGATAGCCGGTGGAGAAGTTGTCCAGCCCCACGACGGTCTGCCCCAGCTTAAGCAGTTCCTCCAGGAGGCCCGAGCCGATAAATCCGGCCACGCCGGTGACCAGCCAGCTCTTGGGTGATTTTCTTAGTCGCGCCTTGATTTTAGCAATATCTGACATTTTTCCCCGTAACCGTCTTATAATTTTATTAACACACTCTTCGGCCAATTCGGTGTCAGTCTTTATTATTACGTCTCCACATAAATTGCAAGGGCTCTTCTGATAACATCTGTATCGCGTCCATTTCTCAATATGCCACGCACCTAAACCCGAGTATGTTGGAGTGCGTTTCCGCCTCTAATCTAAAGCGGTTGAATAGGCGTATGTCATTGCCGGAAGTCCAGCCGCCACCCTTGGCTACATAGTATTTAACGTCGTGTTTGGCATGGGAAGGCGGTTCACAAGGTTTCATCGTCCACTCCAGTACATTTCCTATGGCGTCAACTATCCCCAAATTATTTCCAAAGTCCATGTACCTGTCCACGGGTGTGGTGTCCGCTATGGAGCTATCCTCAATATTGCAGGCATCTTTCTGCCAGGCGTTCCCCCAGGGAAGCGCATAACCCGCAGCCGTCCGTGCCGCGGCCTCCCATTCATCTTCAGTAGGCAGTCTTTTACCTGTCCAGGCGGCAAAGGCCAGGGCATCTTTCAGGCTGACCTGAACCACGGGGTGATTTCTTTTATTGTGTATCGTACTTTCCGGCCCTGAGGGCTGATGCCAGCAGGCCCCGTATACTGTCTCGCAGCTAAGGCCGGACCGGCAGATAAGTCTGACTGAACCGGTTTTTTCATCCGTCGTTTTCTTAAAGCGTCCGTAATAGACCTTTCCGTATCCAAGCCTTTCAGCTATGGTTTTGTATCCGGTCTTTTCCACAAAAACTTCGAAGAGTGCGTTTGTAACCGGGAACCTACCCATATAAAAGGTCTCTAAACGCACTTTTTGTTCAGGACGTTCGTCTTTGCCGGGAGACTTATTGCCAACGATATAGTCTCCCGCCGGAATCAGAATATACTGATTGTAAAATCTTTCCCTGTCGCCAAGCAATCGATTAAATTCCTCGGCCAGGAGCCTGGCCTTTGGTATCTTATCCTCCTCCCCAAAAATGCCGTCCGAATATCCCGCCTCTGAACCGCCGGCGGAGAGGCCTGGCTCTCCAGATTTCTCTGTGATTTCCAGCTCCTCAATGCCTTCCTCGACCTCATCCTCTTCGACGTCTTCGATGTTTCCCATCTCCTCAGGCTCTAGCTCTTCCTCTGGCGCCTCTTCCATTATCTCTGCTTCATCTGCCACTTCTGCATCATCCTGAGCAACCTCTTCCCCTTCGGGTTTTGTTTCTGCAATTTCATCTACGACCTCGGCTTCTTCAAGGTTATCGGTGATCTCAGCGGGTCCCAGGTCTTCTGTGCTTTCAGTTTCTTCGGCCTCGATCTCTGGTTGGTCGTCTACGACTTCTGTGAGGGTTTCTTGGACTTCTTCATCCCCGGCGAGCTCTTCGACTTCCTCCATCTCTTCGGGTGGTAACTCTTCTCCAGGTTCTTCGTCTTCAACAAGCTCGGCCTCTTCGACTATTTCTGCTTCTTCTTCAACAGGCGCTTCAGCGTTTTTCGCCTCCCCCGGTTTTATCTCTTCTATTCCCCCGGCCTCATCAACTACTGCAGCTTCACCTGCGGTGATCTTTTTCGAACCTTCGGATGTTATCTCTTCGAGGTCTTCTGCCGGCTCGGATTCCTCAAGATCGTCGCCGGTTCCAACCTCTGCAAGCCCCTCTTCGAGATCAGCTTCTTCGGCTTCAGCCTCTGCGCGGTCATCCACAATTTCCACTTCTTGAAGACTTTCCTCGACCTCACTTTCTTCAATTTCTTCGATAGGTTCAGCCTCATCCGGCGCTGCTTCTTCGGGGAGATCAGCTTCGTCCACTATCTCAGCGTCATCTTCGACTACTTCCTCCACCTCTTCCGGCGTTTTCTCTTCGATGTCCTTTACGACCTCTACCTCGTCGTGATCTTCGACTTCTTCGGGTCCGTCAAGCTCTACTTCTTCTGTATCGGCCTCTTCAAGGAGTTCGGCCTGGTCAACTATTTCTAATTCTTCTTCAGTAGATTCTTCCGAACCTCCTGTATCCGCAGAGATTCCGGCTGCCAAGGCCCCTTCAGGCGTAATGCCTTGCCCCCTACCTGGTTCGTAAGCCCCGCCGCCAGGCCCGGGTGTTACAGAAACGCCGGCTTTATCTTTCCCACCATAACAAGGTATCTCGTCCTTTTGAGACTGCGCCGAATTATCGAGATCATCTCGGGACTCCGTTGTCCCTCGCAATGACAGATGAGGGGCCTCACTCCCCGCAATGACATTTTCCTCCTCCTTCGTGTGACCGGGCGGCATGTCTATTTCATCTGAAAATCCCCCTGTATCCCCCTTTTTCAAAGGGGGAATTGATGAGCCCCCGTCTCTTCCCAAGGGGGGGCTTAACGTATCCCCCCCTTTAGTAAAGGGGGGTGAAGGGGAATTATTATCATTGTCCTTTGTGTCGCCATGCGCCATGTGTGTTTCATACGCCCTGACTTCGGATGGTGTGGCAGGCTCATCGGTCAAATCGCCATGTGCTACTTTTAAACCAATTTGTTGCGACAACCCCTGGATTATGTTTTTTAATTGGCTTAACTTGCCAATTCTGTTCGAATTCCCCGTATTAGCCAGGGCCTCTGGATCCGACAACACTTCGTGGACAATATTTAAGACCTCGTTTATCTGTTCCAGCGTAACGCCTCCGTCCTTTTTCGCACTGCCGGTAAACGAGGTGAGCATCCGGTCTTTGGCCTCATCGGACATAACAAAGACGTTGCTGCGTCCGATGATTATGCCTTCGGGATTTTTTCCATCCGCGTAAAGCCTTTTAAGATCCGCATTGACAGAGGATTTGATACTGCTCAGGTTTTTTCGCTTGGTTTTAATTGTAGAAGGATCATCTCCGGTGTCCCAGAGCGCCTTGACGAGTTCGTCCGTATCAATGCCCTGCAGGGTGGTGACGGCGCCTTTGCTTTCGTAAGATTCCCTGATGGCATGGACAAGTCTGTATTTTAAGGTTTTATTGTCTCTGTAGTTGAGGTCGGATATCGCCTCGTCGATCCCCTTAAGGGATATTACAGTGGCCACAAGAACCTCCTGCTGCCTGCGTCTGCCGCTATCGTTTTTTGCGGACAAGAACGCGTCTTCTTACCACTTTCCGGCGAGGCTTGGGGGCCGGGGGAGATGGATTTGCAGCGTCATGCCGGGCGGGAACTGCGTTTTCTGTTTCACCGGCCAGGTCTTGCCGATAGCGGCAGGTGGCCCTGGGACATTTTAAGGTTATTTCCCCGGCTGAGTCATCGGTTTCAATTAGAAACGGATTTTTACACTGTGGGCAGACGATGTGATGAGGTTTGCCCCAGCTTATAAGATTACAGTCACTGTTTGAACAGGTGTAGAAATATTTACCCTTGGCAGTCTGTTTCGTCTCGATCTTGCCGATTCTACATACCGGACACGCGGAGGCTAAGTCCTCGGAAAAGGCTGCGATATGCTTTTCAATGATGTCATCCGCGACGATGGCCTCATCCTGTTCCGGAACAGGTTCGGTTCCACTTTCTGTTTCGTCCACTGATGGTAAATCTTGCATCTCACAAGATTCCGTCTCGGTTTTTTCCTCCTCCGTTACTGCTGGCCGATCCGGTTCATCTACGACCGGCGCTGTTTTTTCCGGCAAATCCTGCTCGGGAGTCTCATGTTTTGGAGATGGCTCCGGCGCTGCCTGTGCCGTTACAGGAGATTTTTCAATAGAACGTGCGTCTTCAGCGGCGATTCTTTTTGTTCCCGGTTCAGCTGTCTTTTCAGATTCCTTTAGCTTTTGAACTCCGATGTCACCGGGTTGGCCTATAATATCTTCGGCAGGCCCTTCTTTTTTAGTGAAGAAACTTTGGACCCTGCGCCGGCTGATATCCTGGGCTCGGAGCACTGGAGAGGCGGTGTCCACGTGTGACTTTGTCTGTTCCTGTCTGTAACGGAAAATTTTTGCCGGCGCTTGTTCCGGTTTTGCCGGGGTCTTTTGTTTTGATAAAGGAACCCCCTGCATCTGTAACGTCTGGTCAAACTGGCTGATGGCGCTTTCCAGTTCTTTACGTCCGGACAACACCTCATCCATGGTCTGAACAAGGTAGGCGACAAGATTGGCCCTGGGCATTTTGGGGAAAATGCGGTCGACTAAGCGGACCATACTGATGGCCGGTTTCGTGGCGGAAAAACTACTATCGGGGGACGCATCAATATATCCTTTTTGAATTAAATCCTGGAGGGACGCCTTCAGGTCTTCGTCCGGGTTGAGGCCGAATTCAGCCAATTCATTCAGGAATGTTTCCTCTGTATAACGTTCAGGTGGAGAGGATGAAGCGCTTTCGATATCGGTTTCACGTTCTACGGCGAGGATAAGACATGGTATGGTCGCTACATTCAGAGGCAGCGAGTCAATCCCATACCTGGTACCGATCAGCCTTTCTATATGCCGTCCCATGGTCTCATCAAATCGTGCACGGATATTACGTGTGGAAAGCTGCTCTTGCCCAATATCCTGTCGCATGGGTGATCTCCGTATCAGTATCTCTTTATAGGCAGCGTCACTGGTCATTGGTTGAGTTGGGAAGATTAACCGCTTTTACCAGTGACAAATGACCATTGACTAATGACAGCGCCTATCAGTATAGGTTTGTATGGTGCATACGGACTTCAGATTTCTTATCGACACAAACGACCGGGAGATTAGCGCACTAAAGGCAGGCTATGCATCGAGCCATCGAAGGCCGTTGTCCTCGCTTGACTCTTCACAAAGGGAGACTACGTTAAGAAATTCTTCCAGGGCCTCCTTAGCTTCAAGGTCTTTGAAACTAAGAAACATGATGCCTGTTCCACCATTGGCAAGATGCCGGGCCTCCCCGGTCACAAAGACATAGCCGAAACCCGGCACATCTATAGCCAGATCTACTTTATCATTTAAACCAAATGCCCGGCAGGTAGGCAGGAAACAGCCTCTTAGGCTGATGTCTTTCGTAAAATAGGCCTCTCCGTCTTTAAGGATAACGACTTTGAGGCCAAAGTCGAAGCGCGGGGTTGTCCTATGTTCTTTTCCCAAAGATATTACCTCCTTTAGGGCGTTTCGGCATATTCCGGGGATGACTTTAGATTTTGTTTTGTTAAAGAAATAAAAAAGGGCTATCCACCATAGGCAGATAACCCTCTGATTTTACTGGGGTGAGCGGAGGGACTCGAACCCTCGACCTCTGGGGCCACAACCCTTTTTTATAGCCTTTCCCCACCTTTTCACTGAAATTCACTTGACATCATAACTTACTTACTTTATTATTTTTTTCATGGTTGATTCATTAACCTTGGCTTCACCAAAATTCACGCAAATTACTTTTCAAGGTAACTAATAGGTAACTAATTTGACCTTTGGGTAAACCCTGGGTAACTAAAGGAGACCTACAGATTATGGCAAAATATGTTTCCATCGACCCGGTTAAATGTCCAGGTGTCGTTTATTACGAGTCTGAAATCCGCAAGCATAACGGCAAACCCGACCGGTGTCTTTACATAACATATAAGACAGAAAGCCGTTTAGTCCGGGAGAAGGTGGGCTGGCTTTCTGAGGGCTATTCAGCCAAGCTTGCAAGTCAAATACGGTCGGAACGCCTAAGGACTATCCGGCACGGCCACGAGTTACCAAAAGAACGAAGAAAAATTCCTACGTTTGAAGAACTGGCAAGAGCCTATCTCGACCATTATAAGGGATTTCATGGCAAGGCTGATTTAATTGATTTGAAACGTTATGAACTGCATCTGGCGCCGGTCTTAGGCGAAAAGAAAGCCGACCAGATTGATCCTTTAACAATCGACCGTATAAGGATTAACTTAAAAAAAGATGGCCGGGTAGGAAGCATTTACAATGTCCTGGAGCTTGCCCGTCGAATCCTGAACTTTGCATTTAAGAAGCGCCTTATAAAAACCGTGCCTGTAAAGATTAGTATGCCACAGCGCAATAATGAAAGAACGGAATGCTTAACGCAAGACGAACTGACCCGGCTTCTTCAGGTGTTAGATTCATATCCTGACATTCAAATCTCGGCCATATTCAAACTAGCCTTATATAGCGGAATGCGACGTTCTGAGCTTCTACGTCTGGAGTGGCGAGATGTTGACTTCGAACGTAGAACTATCCGGCTAAGAGAGACAAAGGGCGGCATCGACCAATCTATCCCTATGAATGACGTTACGTATGAGTTGTTACGAAGACATCCGAGGGTTGAAGAGGGCTCACCTTATGTTTTTCCGGGCAAAGATGGCAATAAGCGCTATGACATAAAGCGCCATGCTGATTATATTCGACGTGTGGCAGAGCTACCTAAAGGGTTCAGACCGATGCACGGCCTGAGACATACCTACGCGTCTCTTCTGGCATCGAGCGGGAAGGTCGATCTTTATACATTGAGCAAGTTGTTGACGCATAAATCGCCGGCAACAACAAAGCGGTACGCGCACCTGGCAGATAAAACGCTACAGCAGGCAACCAATGTAATGAATGACATAATAAACCTGGCCAACACTGAGAAACCGGCTCTTGAAGCCAAAAAATAACCTTTCCCGGGGAAGCGAAACGGGGTAATTGAATTTCTTTGACAATCCCACCTTATCACTGATATAAATACATGAGTGTGATTATCTATAAGGAGCTATATTATGTCACTCAATACAAAGACCGTCTGCAAACTTACTGGCCTTACGCAGAGGCAGGTTAACTACTGGGATAAGATCAATTTTATCAAGCCTTCTATTAGAGAAGCCTCTGGATATGGCTCTGCAAGGCTGTATTCTTTTACTGACCTAGTTCAATTAAAGGTGGCAAAAACCTTAATAGACCAGGGAGTAAGTCTTCAGAAGATCAAGAAGAGCATTGCTTATCTTAAAAATAACTTCCCGGATATAAAGAAGCCCCTTTCAGAGATGAGGCTGGTAACGGATGGCAAAACAGTCTTTGTATTAACCAGGAACAAAAAGACCCTTCTTGATACCCTCTCTAAGGGCCAGTTGGTAATGACCATTGCTGTAGGCAGGATTATTGAGGAGCTTAGGGGGGAGGTAGAGAAAATAAGCCAGAAGAAAACGCATAGGGTCAAGATTCGAGGGAAATCTTATGAAGTCATCTTACACCCTGATCTTGAAAACGGGGGCTACTGGGTAGAGTGTCCCGAACTTCCTGGCTGTGCAAGTCAAGGTGATACGGTGAAAGAGGCCCTGGAGATGATTAAGGACGCTATAGAGGGACACCTGGAAGTTGTATCTGAAGATAAGAAAACCAGGAGCGTCCGGACGGCATAGATGGAAGGTCTCCATAATCTAAAGCCGGAAAAGGTTATCAAGGCCTTTCAAAGGGCCGGCTGGACGGTAAGAGGACAGCATGGAAGCCATGTTCAACTAACGAAAGGGGGAAACCCTAATATCCTTTCTATCCCTGTCCATAAAGGGAGACCTATAAAAAAAGGATTGCTTTTAAACCAGATAAAGAAGGCAGTTTTAACGATTGAAGAGTTTTTGAGTTATTATAAGTAACATGCGCGAGATTAAGTAATCATTCTTGGCCCCCTTACGGGACGCCGGACAGGGTAGAAAATCTCCACTACCTTGGGGGCCTTTAAATCTTGGGGCCGTAAGGAGAGACGGCAGATGACAGATCAAATTGAGAATGGAGTAAGGTTTACCTTAGAAGAGGAACGCGAAGCGTTTGGGGAAATACATAGTCTCCTCGTTGACAGATGGAAAGAAGATATTACTCGCTATCGTAAGTTAAGAATAGAAAACGAGAAGATAGATGCTGATCTCAAAAGTAACAACATACAATTAGCGCAAACACCTTCTATATTGAAAGGGGGCTCGATTGACCCAGCTTATCTTGAACTGATTTTGACCATTTTTAATGAATTAGTATTTGTCGAACCAATACTTTACAGGCTTTCCGTACACAACTTCACCCTACCTCAAGACCTTCCTGTACGAAAATGGCTGAGAGACAACTTTCTTCCTGATCAGGAATTGGAATTTTATATCGATCTTCGTCGCTACGTCGATTTATTCAAAGGCAGCGCTATGGCAAAGGGAATGGTTGTGAAGGGTAAGCCTCTCGAAGGTATTCCCGTCAGTTGGTTCGTGGTTGGCAAAATCCTTGGGAATCTTATGTCGGATTTCAGGCATTGCTGCCTTATTGACCAGGTCAAAATGTCGGGAGCAGAGGAATCCATAGAGGATCTAAGGGAAAGCCGAGTCTATGATAGCGATGAAGGTGTAGTTTATGATTATTCGCCCTTGTTTAAAGAAATACACTCGGGGGATAGGTTTATCATAGAGGTTTTCAACGAGGAAGACT